>VGXK01000266.1 GCA_016873355.1 Phycisphaerae bacterium
ACTCCCGGAAACGGGAGCCACGCCCTTCGGGTGGAACATGCACAGGTGCTGCATGGCTGTCGTCAGCTCGTGCTGTGAAGTGTCGGGTTAAGTCCCTCAACGAGCGAAACCCCTGTCGCTAGTTGCTAACAGGTTAAGCTGAGTACTCTAGCGAGACCGCCGGTGTCAAACCGGAGGAAGGTGGGGATGACGTCAAGTCCTCATGGCCTTTATGCCCAGGGCTGCACACGTGCTACAATGGTACCGACAGAACGATGCAAGACCGCAAGGTGGAGCAAAACGCTCAAAAGGTGCCCCAGTTCGGATTGGAGGCTGCAATTCGCCTCCATGAAGTTGGAATCGCTAGTAATCGCGGATCAGCTACGCCGCGGTGAATAAGTTCCTGAGCCTTGTACACACCGCCCGTCAAGTCATGGGAGCTGGCAGTGCCCGAAGTCGCCTCGATTCAGGGGTGCCCACGGCAAGGCTGGTGACTGGGACTAAGTCGTAACAAGGTAGCCGTAGGGGAACCTGCGGCTGGATCACCTCCTTTCTAAGGGATTCACTTAGACGATGCTCCGGAGCGATCCGGGCTCGAACTCGTGAACACCTCCTCGCCCGCCGCCCGATCTCGGGCTGCGGATAGCCGTGCGGCGACGCACGGCGAAGGCAACCCAACTGTTCCTTGACTGAAGCAGCCGCCGCGCCGGATCACCCGGTGCGGCGGCTGTCTTTCAAGAGTGTTTCAGAACCCGCGCTGCCTGGGTCCGGCGGCGGTTTCGACCGCAACGGAGTCGTCGACGGAGGCGATCTCGGCGATCGGTTCGGCGGCTGCTGCGGATTCGGACGCCGCGCGGCCGAATGCTGAGGAGGAGTTTGATCGGCGCATCGCGGTAGTCTCCGCCCTCCGCATGCTGCCGCTCAGCTGGATTCGCCGCTACAGGATCCGGACCTACCTGGCGAACGCCACCTGGGTGATGCCCGTCTCGGCGCTCGTGATCGCCTTGGCGCTCGTTCGTACCACGGTGCGGATCGACGAGATCTTCCAGTGGCGCTCCAGCTTCGACGCCGCGTCGGTGCAGGCGATGCTCGTCGCGCTTGCGTCGGCGCTGCTGACCTTCATCGTCTTCGTGTGCAGCTCGCTGCTCGTGGCGGTGCAGCTCGCGAGCGCCCAGCTCACGCCGAGGATCATCGGACTCGTCTTCAGGGACTTCGGCACGCGCTTCTCCCTCGCCGTCTTCTGCTTCACGTTCGCGTACTGCCTTGGACTTGCGGTGCGGCTCGTCGACTGGGTGCCGTTCGTGAGCGTGCAGATCGCCGCGTTCAGCTGCATCTTCAGCGTGGCGATCTTCTTCTACCTGATCGATCACCTGGGGCGCAGCCTGCGGCCGGTCGGCGCCCTTGCGAGGGTGGCTCGCATCGGCGAGCAGGTCATCTCGCAGGTCTATCCCCGGCGGCTGTCGGACGCGTGGACGGCGCAGACTCCCGAGCGCGACTCGGCGGCCGTGCAGCAGGAGCTCGATCGCCTCGTCGACCGCGCCAGCGCCGTGGTGGTGACCGGATCGCGCGACGGGACCATCATGGCCTTCGACACGAAGGGCCTGGTGGCCCTGGCCGTGCGACACGATTGCGTGATCGAACTCGCGAACCAGGCGGGCGACTTCGTGTCCTGCGACGAAGCGCTCTTTCGAATCTATGGCGCGAAGACCCCGCCGGCGATCGAGGAACTGCGAGGCATGATTGCGATCGGGAGGGAACGCACCTACGAGCAGGATCCGTCCTACGCGTTCCGCATCATCGTCGACATGGCGTCGAAGGCGCTCTCGCCCGCGATCAACGATCCGACGACCGCGGTGCTCGCCATGGACCAGATCCATCGCCTTCTTCGCAGCGTGGGCGTGCGGCGCCTGGACGAAGGAGTGACCCGCGATGCGACCGGTCGGATTCGGTTCGTCTACTGGACGCGCGATTGGGCCGACTTCGTGAGCCTGGCCGTGACCGAGATTCGCCATTTCGGCAGCGACAGCATCCAGGTCATGCGAAGGCTTCGGGCACTTCTCGACGATCTCATCGCGGCGTTGCCGACCGCGCGCACGGAACTGCTCCGCAAGGAGCTTGCAAGTCTTTCGCGGTCGCTCGACCGGAAGTTCGCCGATCCCGAGGACCGGGCGCTTGCCGACGAAGGTGATCTCCAGGGCGTGGGCGGCAATCGAGCGCCTCGGCGGTCGGGAGGCGCTGGTGCGCCGGCGGTGCCGGCCGATCGCACGGCGGCGCCGCAGGAGCAGGGCATTCGTGCCGGGCAGCCCGCGGAGTCGCAGTGACGTCGTGAACGAGCGCCGTTCTCCACGCGCCCAGACGACGCTCGCCGTGATCGTGGCGGCGCTCGGGTACTTCGTCGACCTCTTCGATCTCGTGCTCTATTCGGTCGTGCGCGTGCCGAGTCTCGGTGCGCCGAACGGGCTCGGCCTGCCGATGCCGCCGCCGGGCACGCCGTCGATCGGCACCCTCGAGCAGCTGCGGCATCTTGCGGAGGTTCTGCTCGGCCGTGTTCCCGGCGACGTGACGAGCGCCGGCCTCGTGATCCTCAACGCGCAGCTCGTGGGAATGGTGCTCGGCGGCATCGCATGGGGAATGCTCGGCGATCGGCGCGGGCGGCTGACGGTGCTCTTCGGTTCGATCCTCGTCTACTCGCTTGCGAACATCGCGAACGCGTTCGTGCAGTCGGTGCCGGAGTACGCGCTGCTTCGGTTCGTGGCCGGGTTCGGCCTGGCGGGCGAACTCGGCGCCGGCATCACGCTCGTTTGCGAGCTGATGGGCGCGTCGAAGCGCGGCTACGGCACGATGATCGTGGCGGGCGTGGGACTGCTCGGACCGATCGCCGCGGCGATCGTGGGGCAGGTGCTGCCGTGGCGCAGCGCCTACATCGTCGGCGGCGTGATGGGACTCGCGCTGCTCGTGCTCCGCATCGGCGTGGCGGAAAGCGGCCTCTTCCACCAGGTGCGCGAACGGCCCGTGGCGCGCGGAAGCCTGCGAATGCTGCTCTGGCCGCCCGAACGATTCGTGCGCTATCTGCGCGTCATCTTCGCCGGCGTGCCGATCTGGTGGGTCGGCGGCATCGTCTTCATCTTCGCTCCGGAACTTGCCGGCGCCATGGGGCTCAAGAGGCCGAGTCCCGATGCGCCCGTCGTCAATCCCGCGATCGTGATCATGTGCGGATACGCGGGCGCCGCCCTGGGCGACCTGATGAGCGGCCTGCTCAGTCAACTGCTCAGGAGCCGCGTGAAGACGATCGTGGTCTTCCAATTGGGATTGCTCGCGACCGGCGCCATGCTCTTCGCGTTCGGAGGTCGCTCGCACACCGGTTTCTACGCGCTGGTCTTCCTCATGGGGCTTGCAACCGGTTACTGGGCGGTGTTCGTGACGGTGGCGAGCGAGGCATTCGGCACGAACCTGCGCGCGACCGCCACGACCACCGCGCCGAACTTCGTGCGCGGATTCGCGGTGGTGATCGTGACCGCGTGGGAACTGCTCAAGCCGGCGTTCGGAACGCTCGGCGCCGCGGGCGCCGTCGGCGCCGCGGTGCTCGCGCTCGGAATCTTCTCGATCTCGGGACTCGACGATCCCTTCGGAAGGAATCTCGACTACGAGGAGAAGTGACGAATCGCGTCAGTCGTTGAAACCGGCCACATAGCCGGCGTTCGCGTACGCGGCATTCGCGGCAATGGCGCTCGGGGCCACGCCGCCGCCGCCGCCGAAGTAGCCGCCGGGACCGCCGAAGTAATTGCCGTAGGCGCCGTATCCGCTGAAGCCCGTGTAGGTGTGCGAGCCGACGGCGGGGTTCGTGTCGAGACCCGCTTCGCTGCCGAGCGGTCCCGGATTGCCGGGCCCGTAGCCCGGCACGTACATGCCTTCGTTCGTGGTGGCGCCGACCGCCGCCG
>VGXK01000267.1 GCA_016873355.1 Phycisphaerae bacterium
ACCAGGTGGATGAACTCGCGTCGAAGTACGCGTTCACGGGGCGCGAGCCGCTCACCGTGGAGCAGGCGGTGGCACTGCTGGAGGAACTGCGCACGATCGACCGGCTGCTCGAGCAGCTTCGCGACGCGATGAAGAACGCCCGCATCGCGATCGTCGACCTTGACTCGCTCGAGCGATTCGCGCCGCCGGAGCAGGTGGAGTCGCTTCGGGACATGGCGCGGCAGGTGGAGGAGCTGCTTCGGCAGCTTGCGGAATCGCAGGGACTGGAGCGCTCCGCCGACGGCTGGACGCTCTCGCCCTCGGCCCTGCGCACCTACCAGTCGAAGCTGCTGCGAGAGATCTTCAACGATCTCCAGGCGGCGCGGAGCGGGCGACACGATCCCGTGAGCTCGCCGGACGGTGCGATCGAGTCGGCATCGACGCGACCCTGGGAGTTCGGCGATTCGCTCGCGTCGCTCGATGCGATCGAGAGCATCACGAACTCGCTGATCCGGCGCGCGGCGGGGTCACGGGATCCGGCGCGGGACGACCGGGCCGAGTCGTTGCTGCGCGGCGACGATCTTCGAGTGCACCGCACGCGTCATTCGCCCCGCTGCGCGACCGTCGTCATCCTCGACATGTCGGGATCGATGCGCTACGGCGCGCAGTTCGTAGCCTGCAAGCGCATGGCGATCGCGCTCGACGGGCTCATCCGGCGCGAGTATCCGGGCGATGCGCTCCACTTCGTCGAGATGTACACGCTCGCTCGCGCCGTGCGCACGGCCGACCTGCCGGCGCTCATGCCGAAGCCGGTCACGATCTCGCGTTCGGTCGTGCGCCTTCGCGCCGACATGAGCGATCCGCGCATCGGCGAGCTCGATCTGCCGCTCCACTTCACGAACATCCAGCGGGCGCTGCAGGTGGCGCGGCAGCTGCTGGCGACGCAGCCGACGCCGAACAAGCAGATCGTGCTGCTCACGGACGGATTGCCGACGGCGCACTTCGAGGGCAGCGAACTGCTGATGCTCTATCCGCCCGATCCGCGCACCGAACGCGAGACGATGCGCGAGGCCGCCCGCTGCCGCAACGAAGGAATCACGCTGAATCTGATGCTGCTGCCCTCGTGGTCGCAGGACGAGGACGATGTCGGCTTCGCCCATCGACTTGCGGAATCGACCGGCGGTCGTGTCTTCTTCACCGGCGGACGCGAACTGGATCGCTTCGTGGTCTGGGACTACGTGACGCGGCGCCGGAGCATCATCGGATGATGATCGACAACTCGAGCCGCCGAACGCATCGTCGACTCCGGCGATGGGGAATCGCCGCCGTCGTGCTGCTGGCGCTCTACACGCTCGGCGGATTCCTCGGCGTGCCGTGGATCGCCGCGAGGTACGTCGTTCCGGCGATCGACGACGCGATTCGTGGAACGCTGCGCGTCGATTCCATTTCATGCAATCCGTTCACGGCGACCATCGAGATCGGCCCCGGAGTCGTGCAGGATCCCGACGGCGCCGAGTTCCTCGCCTTCGACCGCGTGCGCTGCAACTTCGATCCGGTGGCGAGCCTCGCGACGGGCTCGTGGCGATTCGCGGAGGTGACGGTGGAGAAGCCGTCGCTGAGGGTCTCGATCGAGCAGGACGGCCAGGTGAACCTGATCCGGGCGCTCTCGCCTCCGGCGCCGGGTGCGGACGCCGCGTCGACGGGCGCGGCGACCGATTCCGCCGCCGCCCAGGCGCCCGCCCCGCTGCTGGAGCGCATTCCGCGAGTGATCGTCGCCAAGGGCTCGATCGTCGACGCGTCGCTTCGAGTGGAGGATCGATGGATCTTCGGCGCGGGCGGCGCGGCCGCGAACGGGGTCGCCGACGGCGGCGCCGCGAGTGACCGCAGCGCTTCCGCGCCGTTCCTGGCGGAATGGAGCGGCGCCTCGTTCGACTTCGGCCGGCTCGACCTGGAGCCGCTTCATCGCAGCACGCAGCTTCTCTCGGCTCGCACGCCCGACGGCGCCAAGATGGAATGGCAGAGTTCGCTCGTCACCGAGCCCCCCGCCGCTCGCGGCATCCTTCGCCTGCGCGGACTTCCGATCGCGCCGTTCATGCCGTACCTGACCACCGCCACCACCGCGCGGATCGTCGGCGGCACGCTCGACTTCGATCTCCAGTACGAACTGGCGCCGACCGACTCGCCGCCGATTGCGCGCGTGCGCCTGCCGAGCGCGACGCTGGCAAGCGTGCGGATCATGGACGGCGACACGCTGCTGCTCGACGGCCCTCACATCACGCTCATCGACACGCACGCGGATCTTGCGGCGCGGCGATTGGTGATTCCGTCGCTTCGCCTCAGCGACGCGCAGCTGCATCTCGTGCGCGACGCGAACGGGCAGCCGGCGTTGCTGCGGCTCTTCCCATGGGCGGCGGCGGAAGCGGCCGCGGAGATTCCGAGTGCGCCGTCGGGCGCACCCGGTGCGCCGTCGCCGGACGAGCCGGTCGTCGTGCCCGACTATCCCGTCGAACGAGTCGCCGCCGCCATCCGCGCGATCGTGCGCAGGCTCGTCAGCGACTGGGACGTGACCGTGCAGAGCGTCGGGCTGCACCAGCAGACGGTGCGATTCACCGATCTCGCCACGCGGCGTCCGGTCGAAGTCGGACTCGAGCACGCAGAGATCACCGCGGGCCCGATCTCGTCGGCGGCTCGATTCGCGCTGCCGTTCGAGCTCGAGGGTGCGCTCATCGGCGGCGGCACCGCGAAACTCGCCGGCACGATCAAGCCGCTCGAGACCGAGATCGACATCGAGCTCACCGGCGAGCGCGTGGCGCTCGCGCCGTTTGCGCCGTACATCCCGGAGCGACCGGTGCCGGAGCTCGGCGCCGTCGAACTGCGCGAGGGTTTCATCTCCGGCGACGGTCGCGTCACGTCGTCGATCGAATGGGCCGCGAAACGGATGCGAGTCGGCTGGAACGGACGCGGTCGACTCGACCGCCTGCGCTGCGAGCGCGCGGAGGACGCGGTGCCGATCGCGCTCGTCGAATCGGCGATCACGCAGGGTGCGCTCGCGGCCGAGATCTCGCCGGCCATGGGCGCGAGAGTCGATTGGAAGGGACGCGCTGAAATCGATCGCGTCGCAATCTCGGCGCCGTTCCGCGCCACGCCCGCGCATGCGTCGATCGAGCGAGCGGAGGCGGACGGCGAACTGCTGCTTCATCACGCGAGCGGCATCGGATCTCTCATGCGATGGAAGGGCGTTTCGTCGCTCACCACGCTCACGGCGAAGGCGCGATCCGAGGAAGGCGCCGACGCGTCGCTCGAGGTCGCATCGCTCGGCGCCGACGGAGAGCTCCAGGCGGAGGCGCCGCCCGACGGTTCCACGATCACCGCATCGCACAAGGGTTCCGCCACGGCCGGCGCGCTCGCCGCGTCCATGGGCTCGGGCGATACGGCGCGCACCGTTCGCTGGGGCTCCGCGTCCATCGAGGGCACGCTCGACGCCACCCGCATGGTCGACGGCCGCGCCAGCGCCACCGGCACCGTCACCGCCGGCGTGCGCTCGCTTGCATTGCGTGACGGAGCGTCGCTTCCCGACCCGGTCGACGCGTCGATCGCGGACTTCTCGTATCGCGGCACGCTCGACGCGACCGCGGGCGCCACGGTCGCGCCGGGGCTCGGTTTCGAGGGGCTCGCCTCGCTTTCGGACCTGAAGGTGGCGCTGACGCACGAGCGAGTGGGTCCCGCAACGCTTGCGTCGGCTCGCATCGCGCATGAAGGCGCGGGGCGAGCACGCGGCGCGACGCCGACCGATCCCGCGCTGGTCCAGTTGAACGGCCGCGCCGAGGGCGAACGGCTCCAGCTCGAGACGCCCGAGCTCGATCGCGTGAAGCTCGAGGTGGCGAAGTGGAACGCGGAAGCGCTCTCGCTCGACTCAACCAAGTCCG
>VGXK01000268.1 GCA_016873355.1 Phycisphaerae bacterium
CCTTCGCCGCGCCCGCCTCCGCGCCGGCATGTTCGTGCTTGCGCCGACCGCGGCCTCCGCGCCGACGACGCTTGCGGCGACCGCCTTCTCCGGCGGCCGGCTCGGACGAGTCGCGCGTTCGGGCCGGTTCCCGCTTCGGCGTCGGCGGCGCCTCCGCCTTGCGCCGCTCGCGCTCGCGGATCTCCTCGAGCGCGCTCGGCTCGTCGCCGCGCACCTCGGGAAGGTCGTCGAATCCGCCCGCGAGCGCAATGCTCGCGGCGTCCGCGGGAGCCACTCGACGCCGGCGCCGTCGTCGACGCGATTCCTCCGGCACCGCCGCACCCGGCTCGAGCGGCGCGTCCTCCGGCGGTTCCGCGGGAAGCGACTCGAGCGCCGGCGGCGAGGTCGCGCCGAGCCGCTCGAGCTCGACGTCCGCGCCGCGATCGTCGTATCCGTAGAGATCGACCCGATCGACGGGCAGCGCCTCGCTGATGCGCACGTCGACCCGCTTGCCGCTTCGCCGTTCCATCTCGTAGAGGCGCTGGCGCTTGCCCGAGAGCAGCACGCTCGCCACCTTCACCGAGCAGACCATCTCCACGCGGTGCACGCGCGGGTGTCCGAGCAGCGCCTGCACGTCGCGCAGCGCCTCCGACGCCGTCGAATCGGGAATCTTCACGTCGCCGAGCCCCTCGCAATGCGGGCACGCCATGAAGTGCATCTTCTGCACGCTCGGCCGCATGCGCTGGCGCGTGAGCTCGACCATGCCGAACTCGCTCACCGGCAGCACGGTCGTCTTCGCGCGGTCCCGCTTCAGGTTCTCGCGGAAGCGCTCCTCGATGTCGCGCCGATGCTTCGCCAGGCGCATGTCGATCAGATCGCAGACGACGAGGCCGCCGAGATCCCGCAGACGAAGCTGCCGGCAGATCTCGTCGACGGCTTCCTTGTTCGTGTTGTAGGCGTTCGTCTCGCTGTCCCGCGCGGAACGGCTCTTGCCGCTGTTCACGTCGATGGCGACCATCGCTTCGGCCTGGTCGAAGACGAGGGCGCCGCCGCTCGGAAGCGGCACCTCGCGCGTGGTGATCGAGCGCACCTGCGGCTCGACGCCGAAGGCGTGGAAGAGCGGCGCGGGGCCGTCGTAGAAGCGGATCGCCGGCGGATTCATCGGGAACGCCACGTCGAGGAAGAGGCTCGCGCGGTCGTAGGCGCTGACGCTGTCGACGACGATCGTGTGCACCGAGTCGTCGACGATGTCGCGGATGGTGCGCACGAGCAGGTCGCTCTCGGTGTAGAGCTCGCACGGCGCGCCGCGGCTCTTCATGCGCTGCTCCATGGCCTGCCAGAGGCGCATGAGGTACGCGGCGTCGCGCTGCAGCTCGTTGCGGCTGCGATCGAAGCCGGCCGTGCGCAGGATGAATCCGAAGCCGTCCGGAAGGTCGAGCGAGTCGAGGATCTGCCGCATGGCGCGGCGCTGGCCTTCGTCCTCGACCTTGCGCGAGACGCCGACGTTGTCCATCTCCGGCATCATCACGAGCAGTCGTCCCGGAATGCTCAGGTAGCTCGTGAGCGTGGGGCCCTTCGTCCCGAGTCCTTCCTTGATGACCTGGACGAGAATCTCCTGACCTCGCCGCAGCGCTTCCTGAATCGGCGGTCGATCGCGGCGCGGGATCTTGCGTCCCACCGCCTCGGTGCGATCGGCGCCGGGGAAGTAGCGCGGATGCAGATCGCTCACGTGGAGGAAGCCGTTCTGGTTCTCGCCGAAGTCGACGAAGGCGGCCTGGATGGCCGGCTCCACGTTCGTCACGCGCCCCTTGTAGATGTTGCCGACGTTCGTCGCGGTCGCGGCTCGCTCGCCGAAGAACGACTCGAGCCGTCCCTTGCGCACGAGCGCGATGCGGCACTCGTCCCCGACGACGTCGTTCACGAGCATCACCGTGTCGGGCGGGCGCGGCGCCTCGCGCGCCTCGCGCCGGGCGATCGGAGCCGGTCGCGGACTCGCCTCGTCGGCGGTCGACGCATCCCCATCGGCATCGCCGGTCGGGAAGGACACCGGCACTTCCGCGAGGAAGGTCGGCGCCTCGTGCTCGTCGGCGGCGCCCTCGTGCAGGCCGCCGAGGCGATCGTCGACGCCGGCCGGCGCGTCGTCGCCGAGCGCGCCCAGATCCTCGATCGTCGACGCGTCCGGCGCCGGATCCGCACCGGCAACGTCGTTGCCGGCGCCGTCGACCGCCGCGCCGTCGACCTCGAAGGCCGTCGTTCGATCCGCACGCGGCGGCTCGTCGCCGAAGGACCGGTCGTCGGCGAACGGCGGCTCGTCGACGAAGAACGAGTGGGACGGAATCGATGGCGGCGCGTGCGATGACGCATCCGTCGGCGCCTCCGGCAGCGCCCCGTCCGCCGCCCCCGGCGGCGCATCGTCGAGTCGATCGACCTTCATTCTCTGCGGGGGATCCTCGCCCGCCTCGTTGGGGATCCACGGCGATGCGGGCACGTCGTCCGCACGTCCGCCCGTCCAATCCGTTCGTTCCTGATCTGCCACGATCTACCTTCTGCCGCGTCGATGCGGCGGTTCGTGGCGGTTCGACCGGACTCGCTAGGTCGACGCTCCACAGGCCCGGCGCGGACGACGGCGCGCAGGCTCGAAGAGCCGCGATCCTGCCGTCGGTGCGCGAAGGCGCGTGGTGTGTCGAACGCGTGTCATGTCGTTCCGCCGGAACCTCGGCGATGGGGCGAGGCCGCTCGCACGCTGCGGGGCCTGCACCCGCACATCGCGGGTTCCATGTGTTCCGATTCGGCGCCCCACAAGGGACGCCCGATTGCTCCGTGTTCCGAAGATCTACGCGGCATGCCAGCCACCGAAGGTCTCCGGGTCGATTCGTCTCAGTTCGTCGCGCAGAAAAGTCTGGATCTGTCGCTCCGAATCGAACGAGCCGGCCTTGCGGGCGACTCGTTCGCAATGTTCCTGGTTCACCAGCCGCACGACCCGCTTCACGAGCGGAATCTGGGCTGGAACCATGGAGAGTGTACGCAGGCCCATTCCGATCAGCAACATCGTGAACTCGGGGTCGCCCGCGATCTCTCCGCAGAGGCTCGCGTCGATGCCCGCATGCTTCGCGGCGCGGATGACGGTCTTGATGAGGTGCAGCACCGCGGGGCTCGCCGCCGTGTAGAGGCCCGCGACGCGTTCGTTGCCGCGATCGACCGCGAGCGTGTACTGCACGAGGTCGTTCGTTCCGATCGAGAAGAAGTCGCTCTCGGACGCGAACACGCGCGCCATGAGCGCCGCGGACGGGACCTCCACCATCATGCCGATCTTGACGCCGGCGTCGAAGGCGACGCCTTCCTCGGCGAGCTCCTCGCAGACGTCCGCCAGGATCATCTTCGCCTGTCGCAGCTCCATGAGCGTGGAGACGAGCGGGAACATGATCTTGATCGGGCCATGAACGCTTGCGCGCATGATCGCGCGGAGCTGCGTCTTGAAGAGCGGCTTGTTCGAAAGGCAGTAGCGGATGCTGCGCAGGCCGAGGAACGGATTGCGCTCCGGCTCCTCCATCGCCTCCTGCGTGTACTTGTCGGCGCCGAGATCGAGCGTGCGGATCGTGACGGGGCGTCCGCCCAGCAGCTCGATCGTGCGCCGATAGACCTCGTACTGGTCGTCCTCGTCGGGCGCATCGCGCCGCGTGAGATAGAGGAACTCCGTGCGGAAGAGCCCCACGCCGTCGCCGCCGTTCGCGAGCACGGCCTCGACCTCCTCGGGGAACTCGATGTTTCCCAGGAGCGAGACCTTCGTGCCGTCGGTGGTGGCCGATTCCCGCGACGCCTCCTCGAGCACGAGTCGACGACGCTTCGCGCCGCGTTCGGCGCGGCCGCGGTATTCCTCGAGCATCGTCGGATCGGGGCGCACGATGAGCACGCCT
>VGXK01000269.1 GCA_016873355.1 Phycisphaerae bacterium
CGTTTGCTCGATCGAGGGAGCGGAGCATAGCACGCACGGCACCGGCGGCGCTTCGATCGGGGCGAGTCGCGGAGCGCCGAATGCGGCTGCGAGGGCGGGACACTCGCGTCGCGCCCGCCAGCCGCTCAGTTCGTCTCGTGATCGCCCTCGAGGCCGTCCATCTCGAGGCTGCGGGCGCGGGTGGCGCGGCGGCGCCTCTCGACGCACGCGCGCAGGAACTCGCGCACTCGCTCCGAGTCGCGCACGGATGGCAGGAGCACGCGCGGATCTGAGAGATCGGACGTCATGATCTCGACCGTTCCCACGCCGACGAATCGTTGAAGCAGCGAGCGATGGAGCGCCGAATCGCGCACGCGATAGAGCTCCACCTCGTCCGTGAGCTTCGAGAAGACGCCGGTCGTGCGGCGCAAGCGCTGGGTGGTGATCTGGAACTTGGTGCACTTGGTGACCAGGAAGCGCCAGATGGCCCAGCCCAGCGGCACGATCAGCACGCACAGGAGCACCCCGATCACGAACGGCCAGAAGTTCGTCCACTGGCTGGGCGAACCGGACCAGACGAGCTGTTCGTCAAGCGGATCGTCCTCGCGAGCGTGTTGATGTGGTTGCGCTTGCATCTCGGAAGGCGGGCAGTTTAGCCGTACGCGGTTTGACGGAGCACCCCGCGTGCGCGCGACGAGCGGACACGACCCGAGTCGTCAAGGCCGCCGATCGGAACGAAGCCGCGATCGTGGTCGACACCGGCGATCGCAAGGCGTCGCCCGCGCACGGCATGTCCCACGCGCGCTTGTTCCCGGCACGCCGAGTGCGAGATCACCGCGAGCACGGCGCTCGGTCATGCAGTTCGCGCGCAGCATCAACCCGCGCGTCGCACGCGCTCAACGCGCGGGCGTCGGGTGATACGGCGAATTCGAGTCGGGCGCGCGCCGATACGCGGCGCCCGCGGGCGCGTTCGGTTCGAGCGCGTAGCCCTGCGGGTAGCCGTTGACGTCGTAGTACGGATCGGCGTAGCTGTTGAAGTACGTGCCGGTCCAATAGTCGTACGCGGTCGGAACCGGAACCGGCGCGTAGGTGGGAGGCGTGGATCCCGTGCCCGCCGAATACGCGCTGCCCGGCGTCTGGCTGAACGGCCCCGCCTGCGACGCGCCCTGGCTGAAACCGTAGTCGTAGTCGATGCCGCTGCTGGCCTTGTGGCTTCGCGCGTCCCACTGCTTCTGGAGGTACGTGAGCGCCGCCTGCCGCCGCGCGTTGTCCTTCGCGTCGCGCTCCTTCTCCAGCGTGGCCTGGTTCGCGGCCTTGGCGTCCTCGGCGGCCTGAAGCGACGCCGCGTTCTTCTGCGCGTAGTCGTGGTACTCGTCCATCAGCTTCTTGCCGTCCAGGAAGCTCGTGAGCAGCTGGGACTCGCGAAGCTGCTTGTTGAGCGTGTTCCAGCGCTCGTGCACCATCGTCGATGTGGCGGAGACTTCCGTGGCAAGGGCGTCGACGTCGTTCGTGGACGGAATCACGCCGCCTCGAAGGTGCTCCGCGTCCAGCGCCGTGCTGTAGGCCTGCTGGAACGACAACGGCACGGCGCTCGGCTTCCACGTGGTGCGGAAGGTTGCCAGCGCGTCGTTGAGATTCTTCGACGCGATGAAACTGTTCATCAGCGAGATCCGCTTCTTGACGTTGTCGAGCTGCTGGCCGCCGGCGTCGTTCATGGAGTTGAGCGCGTGGAGCTCCATCTGGAGGTTCACGAGCGCCGCGGTCATGCTCGGAGCCTGGCCCTGCGCCGCACCTGCGGCGCCGCCCGCGCCGCCCTGGCCGCCCGCTCCCGCACCGCCGGCGCCTCCCGCTCCGCCGCCCTGAGCATGAGCCGTTCCCAGGCAGGAGGCGAGTGCGAGCACGACGACGACGGACCTGGATCGGGCGGCGATCATGGCGGACCTCGTGGAAGGGGGGCGACGAATGCCTACGACGCGGCCATGCTAGCGGATCCGTTCGCGGCGCACCCGGGATCGCTATTCTCGTCCGCCTCGGATCACTCCATGTCACACGATCGCCATCGAAGTCATCACGGTCACGGCGGAGGTTCGCCGGCGCCGAAGCGAGGCGCGAAGCACGCCGTGCGCCTCTTCCTGCTCAACGCCGTGCTCTACGTTGCGTGCGGCGCGTTCGCGGGACTCGTCGCCATGGACTACCTGCCGTCGCCGATCGAGATGAAGGCGCTCGCCGCGTTCTTCGGCGTGCCGCTCGTCATGGCAGTCGTCTCCACGATCGTGCATCTCAAGGCGCATCGCTGGACGAGCGTCGACGACATGGCGGAACGATTTCCCGGTTGAGCGCGCGCCTCGCGTGCCTCCGTCGCCGTCTGAGGTGAACGCATGAATCCACCGTTGCCGAGTTCGATCGATGCCGCGGACGGAACCGGCCGAAGCGGCCTTCGCCGCTCGACCGCGGTGCTCGTCACCGGCGCCGGGGGCGAGATGGGCCACGCGGTGCTGCGCGAACTCGCGGAGCGGCGGATCAACGCGGTGGCGATCGACATTCGCGAGCTCGATCCGGACACGCGAGCGCTCTGCCGCGACGCCTTCATCGGCGACATCTGCGATCCGGGCCTGCTCGATCGGCTGCTCGCGTCGTACGAAATCGACGAGATCCACCACCTGGCCGCGCTCCTCTCCACGCGCGGCGAATTCGCGCCGGAGACGGCGCATCGCGTGAATGTCGGCGGCACGCTGAACCTGCTGCACCTGGCCGCGGAACAGGCGCGAACGCACGGTCGCACCGTGCGATTCCTCTTCCCGAGTTCGATCGCCGTCTACGGAGTGCCGGATCTCGCCACGAAGCGCCGCGCGGGTCGAGTGCGCGAGGATCAGTTCCTCGAGCCGCGCACGATGTACGGCGTGAACAAGCTCGAAGGCGAGCACCTCGGCCGCTACTACGAGCGCCACTATCGACTGCTCGCGAAGGATCGAACGCCGATGCCGGTCGACTTCCGTTCGATCCGATTCCCCGGAATCCTTTCCGCGGAGACGGTGCCGTCGGGCGGAACGAGCGACTACGGACCGGAGATGATCCACGCCGCCGCGTCGGGTCGCGCCTACGCCTGCTTCGTGCGCCCGGACACGCGCATTCCCTTCACCACCATGCCGGAGGCGATCCGCGCCCTGCTCGAGCTCGCGGCGGCGCCGAAGCAGTCGCTCTCGCGCATCGTCTACAACATCGGCGGGTTCAGCCCGAGCGCGGAGGAGTTCCGTCTGTTGGCCGAGCGCGCGTTTCCGGGGGCGGAGGTGAGCTTCGCGCCGGATGCGGGCCGTCAGTCGATCGTCGACAGCTGGCCGGAAGATGTCGACGATTCCGCGGCGCGCAAGGATTGGGGCTGGGCGCCCACGCACACGCTCGAGAGCGCCTTCGAGGAGTACCTCGCTCCGAGCGTTCGCAGCCGCTACGCCTGACGGCGGCGCGCCGAATCGTCGCTCGGCGCCGCGAAACGCCGCTCCGCATCCATCGCGTGTGCCGAGGGGCGCACCTGCGCGAGTAGCATGCGTGCATGACCATGACCACGGAGCCGGAATTCCACCTTCGCGCACGCGAGATCCTTGAACTGCTCGAGCGCTCCGGGCAGCTCAAGGTGCTTCAGACGATCGAAGGTCCGATGGGCGCCACCGTGCGCCTGCGCGGCCGCGGCGAGGTGGCGTGCTTCTGCTCGAACAACTATCTCGGCCTCGCGAATCACCCGGAAGTGGTCGAGGCGGGAATCGAAGGCATCCGCCGCTACGGCGCCGGCACCGCGAGCGTGCGCTTCATCTGCGGCACCTTCGACGTGCACGAGAAGCTCGAGCGCCGCATCGCCGACTTCTACGGCCATGAGGCGGCTTACTCCTTCACGAGCTGCTGGAACGCGAACGAGG
>VGXK01000270.1 GCA_016873355.1 Phycisphaerae bacterium
GATGCTTGAACGGGTTGAGAAGGGAGAAGCGTCCGGCATCATCGCGTGGCATCCGGATCGACTTTCTCGTAACTCACTTGACGCGGGAAAGCTCATCTACTTCCTCGACATCGGGCTGATTACAGCACTGCGATTTCCCACCTTCACCTATGAACACACGGCGGCAGGCAAGCTCATGCTCTCGTCGATGTTCGGCTGGTCGAAGTACTACGTCGACAATCTCTCCGAGAACATCAAACGAGGGCACCGGCAGAAGATCGCCCGTGGGCACTGGTTCACGGTCGCCCCGGTCGGCTACCTCAACGACCACAACGCCCGGTGCGTGATCGTCGATCCACTTCGCGGCCCGCTAGTGGCCCGACTCTTCGCGCTCTACGCCGAGGACACGTTCACGCTGGACAACTTGACGGAGACTGCGGAAAGGATCGGTCTGACCGCACGAGACGGGCGGCCGCTCAGTCGCGCTCAGCTCCATCGGCTCCTTCGCAATCCCTTTTACTCCGGCCTCATGCGGTTCAACAACGAACTGCACTCGGGTGCCCATGAGCCGATCGTTTCCAAGTCCTTGTTCGACCGCGTCCAATCGGTCGTCACTCGGCGAGGCAGGCGACACACCAAGACGCTCAAGCCGTTCCTTTATCGCGGCGTCTTCCGCTGCGGTGAGTGCGGCTGCATGGTCACCGCGGAGATACAGAAGGGTCACCATTACCTTCGGTGCACGAAACGAGTGAAGCAGGACTGCTCGCAGCCGTACATTCGCGAAGAGGCGGTGAGCGAGCAAGTGGCCAATGCAATCGCCTCAGTGGCCATGCCCATCGGCTTCGCTGACACAGTCATCGAGCACCTCCGGGCCGAACAGTTGACGGGCCACGAGGCATCGTTGCGGGTGTCTCACAAGATTCTCGCTGAAGCCACTGAGATCGACGGCAAGCTCGCCCGGCTCACGGACGCGTTCCTGTCTCAGGACATCCCGCTCGACGACTACCGAGTCACACGCTCCCGACTGGTGGCCGACAGGCACTCGCTCAAGGAACGGCTGGCTCACGCCGAAGAAAATCGGGAAGGCTGGTTCGAACCGGCCATCCGGCTCGTAAACCGCAGCAAACAGGCCGCGATTCTCGCAACGACGGGTTCGGACGTCTCACGACGCGACTTTTTCAAATCCGTCGGTTCGAACCCGACTTTGAAAGAAAAACGACTGCACTGGCAGCCACGCGGTGCGTGGCGGATCATCCAAGAAACACTGGTGAATCAAGGCTGTTTTGCCCCCAACGAACCAGCCGCGCCCTTGCGGGACGCGGCCGATCCGTGCGGCGAAATCAGTCTCGATCTCACCGGCATCAACAAGCGGAGAGAGTGGGATTCGAACCCACGAGCAGGACAAGCCCGCTACCGGTTTTCGAGACCGGCCCTTTCAACCGCTCAGGCATCTCTCCAAGGCCGGAGGAATCCGGCCAGGCGCCGAATTCGGATTCGGCGGACCGCGGACGATAGCAGACTGCTTCGGCCTCGTCACCGCAACGCA
This sequence comes from Phycisphaerae bacterium, assembly GCA_016873355.1. Lineage (GTDB taxonomy): Bacteria > Planctomycetota > Phycisphaerae > Phycisphaerales > SM1A02 > VGXK01. The sequence continues at coordinate 1,526 of VGXK01000270.1, forward strand.
GCGTGCCGCGCTGCACGATTCTTGGCGCGCCGTCGCCCCGCACCATCGCTCAGGCCACCACTTCCTCCTGCGGCTTCCACGCGGCGATGAGCCTCTGCTGCACGTCGTGCGGCGCCTGCTCGTCGTGGCTGTGCTCCATGGTGAAGCTTCCGGCGCCGGCGGTCATGCTCTTCAGGCTGCTCGCGTAGGTCGTCACTTCACCGAGCGGCGCGGTGGCCTTCACGAGCACCTGCCCGCCGGGAAGCGTCTGCGTGTCGATGATGCGCCCGCGCCGCGACGAGAGATCCGACGCGATCGCGCCGAGCGAGTTGGCCGGCGCCATCACCTCGAGCGAAACGAACGGCTCCATGATCGCCGGCCTCGCCTTCTTTGCGCCGTCGAGGAACGCGTGCTTGCCCGCCGTCACGAACGCGATTTCCTTGCTGTCGACCGGGTGATGCTTGCCGTCGTAGACGCTCACGCGCACGCCTTGCACCGGGTAGCCCGCGATCACGCCGTGCGTCATCGCCTGGCGCACGCCCTTCTCGATCGCGGGAATGAACTGCCGCGGAACGCTTCCGCCGTAGGTGTCGTCGACGAGCTCCATCGGCCAGTTCGGGTCGTCGTGCGGCAGCGGCTCCACGCGCAGATACACCTCGGCGAACTGCCCGGCTCCGCCCGTCTGCTTCTTGTGTCGGCAATGGCCCTCACCCTTGGCCATGACCGTCTCGCGATAGGCGATCTTGGGCGGCTGCGTGGCCACTTCCACGCCGAAGCGATCCTTGAGATGCCGCATGGCGATGCGGAGCTGGAGATCCCCGAGTCCGCGCAGCACCGTCTCGCCGGTCGCGGCCACATGCTCCACCTTGAGCGTGGGATCCTCGAGCTCGAGTTTCGCCAGGCCTTCCGCGAGCTTCGCCTCCGCGCCCTTCTGCGCCGCGTGCACCGCGAGTCCCTGCACGGGACGCGGCAGCGCCAGCGGTCGAAGCCGGATGTGATCGCTGACTCCGCCATCGTGCAGGATCGAGCCGGGCCTCACGTCCTCGAGCTTGGGCACGGCGCCGATCTCGCCGGCGTCGAGGTGATCCACTTCCACATGCTGCCGCCCCATCACCCTGAAGAGGTGGTGCAGCTTGATCGGCTTGCGGCCGTCGTCCACGCGCAGCGCCGAGTCCTTGCGAACCGTGCCCTGATGCACGCGGAAGAAGGCGAGTCGTCCCACGTACGGATCGACCGAGACGCGGAAGACATGCGCCATCGCCGGATCCGAGGAGTCGTGGGTCGGCACCCACGGCAACGGATCCTTGCCCTCCTCGACGATCTCGAACGGTCGCGGATTGCTCTCCGACGGACTCGGCGCCAGTCGCACGAGATCCGAGAGCAACTCCTTCACGCCGGCGCCGCTCCGGCCCGAGACGAAGACGAGCGGCACGAGGTGCGCCTCGCGCAGCGCCTTCTCGAACGGATCGTGAAGCTCCGACGGCGAGGCGCTCTTCCCCTCCAGGTACTTCTCCATCAGGGCGTCGTCCACTTCGACCACCTGGTCGACGAGCTGCGAGTGGTAGGTCTTCACGTCGCCGAGATCGCTCTCACCCGATTCGTTCTCGAAGCAGTCGACGACGCTCTGGCCGTGACCTGCCGGAAGGTCGAGCGGCCGCACGACCGGCCCGATGAACTCCTTGATCGCCTCGATCGCTTCGCTCAGGTCGTCGCCGCGATCGATCTTGCTGATGCAGATCATGCGGGGCTGCTTGCGATCCTCCGCGATCTTCGAGACCCGCCGGAAGATCGGATCGACGCCGGTCTTGGGGTCCACCACGATCAGCACGAGATCGGCCGCGGGCATGCAGGCGATGCCGCGCCCGGAGAAATCCGAGAGTCCCGGGGTGTCGATCAGGTTGATCGTGACCCCTTCGTGCTTCAGGTGCACGATCGACGGATCCACCGAGTGCTGAAGCTCCTTCGAAACCGGATCGTGGTCGCACACGGTGCTGCCGTCCTCGATCTTCCCCAGCTTGGGAGTCGCGCCGGCGGCGTGGAGCAGCGCCTCGATGAGGGTCGTCTTCCCGGTGCCTGAACCCCCCATCACCACGATGTTTCGCACGAGCTTGTTGGGACCTGCCATGGGCACTCCTCCTCGCCCGATCACGCCGCCGCACCGCGCGGCGGAATCATTGCCGGCCCCTCATTGGAGCAGGAATCGAGCCGGCCGCAAGTCCCGGGGCCGACGAGCAATCAAGGCGGGCAAGGCGTGCCCGCCCGATCGCTACGAATGAGGAGGAACCGCTCTAGAGCGGTGACGACTCAGGCGTAGCGAGCTGGCGTTGGCGAGACGAGTGTGGCAAGCAGGGCGAAGCAGGC
>VGXK01000271.1 GCA_016873355.1 Phycisphaerae bacterium
GCGCAAGCCGCATGAACGCGCCGACGAGGAACGCGCGGGGCAGCAGGCGGGGCGTGCGGCCCTCCCCGAGCATCGATCGCGACACGCGCGTTCGTCGGCCGTCGTCCGCGAGCGTCCACAGCGGCAGCTCGGCATCGCGTCCGGCGCGCAACGGCGCTGCGGCGCGCGGCTCGAGCCGCAGTGCCCGGTTGAACGCGTCGGCGCAGCGCTGCGGATCGCGCCGCATCTCGTCCACGAGTGCGGCGCCGAACGAGGTCGAGAGGAAGTCCGATGCCGCGACGAGCGCCGCGCGTCCGCACCAGCGCCGCACGAGCGACGCGACCGCGTCCGCCGTCTGTCGCGCCGCGTTCGGCGCCGCTCGCGCCGCGTCGAGCGCATCCGCCGCGCGGGCGAGTCCCGCGTCCACGCTCGCCAGCGCCGTTTCGCCGTCGAACCGGCGCGGCGAGAAGGACGGCAGCGACATGGCGGCCTCCCCGCGATGGGCGGTTCCGAAGCGATGCGTCGTGGCGGCGAGCCGGCCGTTCCGCCGGATCGGCACGCGCACGAGCGAGGGATCCACCGCGTCGTGGTCGACGACGACGTGCACGAGCGTGCCGTCCGCTCCCGCCGCTGCGCGTGCGTGAACGAACTTGGCCAGGATGCCGGGATGCCAGAACCCCGGCTGGTGTCCGGCGCCCACCACGGGCAGGCCGGCGATCACGGGGATACCGAGCTCGCGTCGCGTCGATTCGCGCCACGCGGAGATCGATCGGCCCAGCAGCGAGCCGCGGGGCGAGTCGATCGCGCCCGCGCTCGTGATCTGCACGCTCGGCGCGGTCACCGGAACTCCGTCAGCGGCATGCGAGCCCGCGGGTGGCCTGCCGCGGCAGGCGCGCCCGGCAGCGCCACAATTCCCGGTGCAGCGTGCAGCGATAGGTGTCGAGACGGCGCACCGGATCGTCGAGCGGACCACCGAAGCTGCGCTTCGGATCGTTGTAGATGAGTCGCACCGGGATCTCGCGGATCCGCAGATTCTCCGCCTTCGCCTGCACCCAGAACTGCATCGGGAAGTCGTAGCCGTCGACGGAAAGCGAGAGCGCCGAGCACGCCGCGACGCGATACGCCTTGAAGCCGCAGAACGAATCGGTGATGCCGAGCTCGATGCGATCGTTCACCTCGCGCGTGATCGTCTCGTTGATGCGGCGACGATCGGGCGGCGGGGAATCGCCTCCCGGGATCTCGCGCAGATAGCGGCTGCCGCTGATCACGTCCGCCTCGTCGCGCTCGATCTCGCGCACGAACTCCGGAATCGAGCGAGGCTCGTGCTGCTCGTCGCAGTCCATCGTGATCACCCAGTCGTAGCCGTCGAATCGGCCCCAGCGCAGGATGTCCTGCATGGAGCGCCCGTAGCCGCGATTCTCCGCGTGGCGGATCACCTCCACGCGATGACCCGCGAGACGACGAGGCGTCTCGTCGGTCGAGCCGTCGTCGATCACCAGCACGTCGCGCGCGAAGTGGCGGACCTCGCTCAGCACGCGATCGATGCTCTTCGCCTCGTTGAAGACGGGAATCGCAAGCAGGATGCGCGAGCGGTCGGTGGTCACGGCAACGATCCTCCGGCGCGTCCGTCCGCGCCGCCGGACCCGCCGGGCAATGCGCGGACGATCACGCGACGACGCTCCGTGGGCACGAGCCCGAGCACCACGATCTTCTCGCGCCGCTCCTCCGCGATCGGTCCGACGCCCGGCTCGACCCAGCGCACCGAATGCACCGTGGCCTTCGCCATGCCGAGTTCCGCCTTGAAATCGACCTCCACGCGCCGGCACGCTCGCTCGCCCGACGCCGTGCGGATCGTCTCGTCGCGCGTGTACGCGAGCCGTCGCGCGGCGGTGCCCTTGTCGCGCTGCTTCATCAGGGCTTTCGACGAGAGAACGACCATCTCGGAAGTCCCTTCCACCGATTCGCCCGCGCCGAGTTGCGGCACGCCCATCGCGAGCGCCGGCTCGAATCGGCTCACGGCCTCGTCGCGCTTCGAGAGCGACGCGACCATCGCCGGCCGCTGCTCGTCGACGCCGACGAGGTAGAGCGTCTGATCCGGACCCTCGGCCACTTCGTACTCGGCGCCGTGCTTCGAGCTCGACGACGCGACGAACTCGATCGTGTCGCCCGTGCCGAACTCCTCGCCGCGCGCCGACAGCACCGTCCAGGTCGAGCGCGCTCCGGCCGGGAGCAGCAGATCCCCGAGGGCGAGCGTGCCGCTCGCGGGAGCGCTCGAGACGACCACGAGCCCCGGCGCGATCTCGCGAGTCGCCGCGCCGGCGCCGTCCGCCGCGACGGAACCGCCGTCTCCGCCCGGGCCGGAGACGCCGCCGATCGAACCATCGCTCGCGCAGCCGCCGGCGAGCATCGCGCTCGCGATCGCGAGTCGCCGAACTGCCTGCGCCGCGCTCATCCCGTCGGCAATCCCTTCGATTTCCAGAGCCGCAGCAGATCGGCGTGCTCGATCACTTCGGTGACCAGCCCATCGGCGTCGATTCGACGCAGTCGCTCGCCCGTCGAACCGAAGAGCTGCTTGAACTCGGGCGACTCCACGCTCGCGCGCGAAGTCAGCGTGTAGCGGCCCTTCGAATCGGGATCGGGCGTCCAGCGGTCGACCCGCTGCGGCAATCGATTCGAACGCGTGTCGTAGCAGTAGAAGGAATACTCGCCGTCCATCGAGCCGTCGCGCGGGAGCAGCGCGCCGAGCAGCACGAGCTCCGCCTGGTTGAGATAGCCCACCTCCGGAACTTCCCACTCGGTGGGAGTGCGCGACTTGAGCGGATCGGCGCCGTTCGACGAGTGCGCGAGGCTGTTGATCACGGTGAGCACCGAGCCCTGCTCGTTCGTCGACATGGCGCGGGCTCGCCATCCGGTCTGTCCGAGCGTGTGCGAGGCGCCGGCGCGCCGTTCGGTGGACACCGTCGACCAGCTCTCGGCGCCCCGGTCCCACGCCTGCCAGAAGCGGCTCTGGATGTCGACCGTGTGCGCGCTGTCGCCGTCGACGAACATCTTGGCGATCACCTCGACCATGAGTCCCATCTCCGGCGCTCCCTCGGAATTCGAGGTGCTCGACGAGGAGACCTCGCCGCGCTCGCCTTCGAACGCGCGGATGCGGAGGAATCCCATCTCGAGATCGACGCCGTCGCGGCCCGCGCCGGGACGGTAGAGCCGGTACCAGCGAGGCTTGCCGTCCGCCGCCGTTCGCAGCTTTCCGGGCGTGAGCGACTTCAGGAAGCGCTCCGTCCGCTCGCGCTTGGAGAGCTGCGCCGCCGCCGTGTTCTCCAGCGCGCTCAGGTCGATCGTGGCGAAGCACTCGGCGAGGATCGGCTCCATCTCCGGGAAGTCGACGCCCGACGTGATGATCGAGAAGACGACGAAGGTGTTCGGGCCCGTCTGGATCACGAGCCAGCCGGTGACGGCGGTGACGCCGTCGCCGGCGGACATGGCCAGGTAGGCGAGCTTGCCCCGCGCGCCGCCGAAGTCGAGATCGAGATCGCGGATGACCGTGTAGTCGGATTGCGTTTCCGAAAGGCGGCGGAGGCTCTGCTCGAACTGCTGCTCGGGCGAACTCTGCGCCGTGGAGGCGATCATCGCGTGCACGCGAATGAGGTAGCGGGGCGTCTCGCGGGTGTCGTCGATGCGCCACGACGGCGGTCCCGGCAGCTGTTCGACGGTGGCGCCGGCGGGAACTCGAAGCGAGACGCCGAGCCCCTCGAGCCTCACGGGAATGGACGAGAGGGCGCCTTCGGCGGGAATCGTGGTCGCAGGCGGTCGCTGATCGCCGGCGGAAGCGGGGGCGCCTTGCGCGGGTGCGGGCGCGGGTGCGGGTGCGGGCGACGG
>VGXK01000272.1 GCA_016873355.1 Phycisphaerae bacterium
TTCCGGCGCACCCGCCGGCGGCGGACTGCTCGCGGTGGTCGCCGGGGTTTCCGCGCTCTACGCGCTCGTCTCCATGTGCGGCGGGATCACCTCGTTCACCACCGCGGCCTTCGGCCCGATCCTGCTCGGCCTGGGAGGCGAGCGGCCGCCGGCGCCGCCGCTCGAACTCCGCTGGCACCACGCGCTCGAGGCGATCTTCACCTTCGCGCTGGCGGTCATGCTCCTGTGCGCAGCGCTCGGCACGCTGCGGCGTCAGCGCCGCGCCGCGCTCATGCTCGGCCTCTGGTCGGTGAGCGCGATCTTCACGCACGCGATCTTCCTTGCGTGGTGGTTCACGATCGCGGACGAGCACGACGCCTATCTCGAACTGCTCGCCGCCGCGCAGCAGCATGCCCTCGAGAACCGCGGCCCGACGCCGCGTCCGTTCGGCGAATACGAAGGCGTCTTCCGCGCCGCGCAGGAGATTTCGACGGCGCTGCGCGCGATTCCGTTCGCCTACCCGGCGCTCGTCGGAGTCTCGCTGCTCGTTCCCGACAGCCGCCGCCGGATCGCCTCGTGGACCTGACTCCACGGCGCGGGCGCGGGTGAGACCACGCGCCCGCCGTCGATCTCGAGCATCCACGCGTGCAGCGCGGCGCCGGCGAGCCCCGGCAGCGGCGGGCCGCCTCCGTAGAGCGCATCGCCCGCGAGCGGAAATCCCAGGTGGGCGAAACCCGCGCGGATCTGGTGGCGCCGACCGGGACCGATCAGTTCGACCTCGAGCAGATCGCCGGGCTCGCCGCGCGAGATCCTCGACCAACGGCAGCGCCCTCGCTCCTGCGCCTCGCCGCGCTCGCTCACCGTCACCTTCGACGAGCGCTTGTGGCGGCCGTGGAAGTGGAGCGTGAACGACCCCGCGTCCGGGGCGCCGGGCGCCGTCACCGCGAGATAGACCTTGCGGATCGCGCGATCCTCGCGAGACATCGCGTCGCGAAGCGCCGCGCGCGCTCCCTCGTGTTTCGCCGCGAGCAGGCATCCGCTCGTCTCTCGATCGAGCCGATGCACGAGACCCGCCTCGTGCAGCGCGGCGAGTTCGGGCTTCCGGCGGCGCAGCCACGCCTCGACCGTGGCGCCCGAATCCGGCGCCGAACTCGAATCGCCCCGCGACGCGGAACTCGGATCATCGTTCGTCGACGGCAGCGCCACCGAATGCCATCCCGCGGGCTTGTCCACCACGAGCCACTCGCTCGTCTCGCGCAGGATCGACGGCTCGTCGGCGCTTGGATTCATCGCGTCGATCGAGCGTAGCGTGCGCCGGCGGCGACCCGCATGGATGGCGGACGCCGTTCGCTCGCATCGCGAATCCGGCGCCTCGGCGCGTACACTCCGGTCATGCCGTACTACACGAAGCTTGGCCAGTTGCCGCCCAAGCGACACATCCAGTTCCGTCGCCCCGACGGGGCGCTCTATTCCGAGGAAGTCTTCGGCACGGAGGGTTTCTCGGGGCCGACCTCGACCATGTACCACATCCATCCGCCCACGCAGGTGCACGGATGGAAGACGCTCTACGAGACGCGTCCGGAGTACGTGGAGCAGTCCATCATGCGGATGCGCCACGCGAAGACCGCGCAGATGCCCGCGAAGGGAGATCCGGTGACGGGTCGCGTGATTCTCTTCGGAAACTCCGACGTGGAGATGTCCATCTGCGTGCCCGCGGAGCCCATGGACTACCACTTCAAGAACGCCCAGGGCGACGAGTGCCTCTTCGTGCACTTCGGCTCGGGCACGGTGTTCACCGCCTTCGGCACGCTTCGATTCCGCGCGAAGGACTACGTGGTGATCCCCAAGGGCGTGATCTACCGCATGGAGTTCGACCCGCGCAAGGACGGCGAGCCGGAGCCGCGCTTCATCTGCTTCGAGACCTCCAACGGAAGCCACATCCTTCCGCCGAGGCGCTACATGTCGAAGCAGACCTCGCAGTTCCTCGAACATGCGCCCTACTGCGAGCGCGACATCCGCACGCCGGAACTTCCGCTCACGTTCGACGAGAAGGGCGAATACGAAGTGCGCATCAAGGCCCGCGACTGCGTGCACTCGTACCGCTACTCCTACCACCCGCTCGACGTCGTCGGCTGGGACGGCTGCTACTACCCGTACCTCTTCAACATCGACGACTTCAGCCCGATCGTCGGCAAGCACCACATGCCGCCGCCGACGCATCAGACCTTCGAAGGACACAACTTCGTCATCTGCTCGTTCTGCCCGCGCGCGCTCGACTTCCATCCGCAGGCGATTCCCGTTCCGTACAACCACTCGAATCTCGATTCCGACGAGGTGCTCTACTACGTGGAGGGCAACTACAAGGCGCGGAAGGGAATCGAGCAGTGCTCGATCTCGCTGCATCCGCAGGGCATTCCGCACGGTCCGCATCCGGGCACGATCGAGGCGTCGCTCGGCGCGAAGTGGACCGATGAGCTCGCGGTGATGTGCGATACCTTCCGGCCTCTCTTCCCCACGAAGGCCGCGCTCGAGATCGACGACATGGCCTATCCCAGGAGCTGGGACGGCGAGCACTTCCCGCGCTCGCTCGCGCACGGCGGCGGAACGCCGGCGCTCACGGCGGGCAACGGACGCGGCGAGAAGGTGCCCGCGCGGATCCGCGCCGCCGACAAGGAGTCGGCGCGCTCGAGCGCCGGCCAGAAAGCTTCCACCACCGACACCTGGACCTGAGACACGCGAGATCGACATGAGCACCACGCACATCGTGACGTCGCATGGCCGCGCCCGAAGCGGCCGGATGCCCTGGCCCTTCAAGGTGGCGATCGCCGTCGGCGTGATCGCCGTGATGATCGGCATGGTGGTGGCGCAGGGCAAGGAGGGCGTCAAGGGACCCAAGCGAAGCGCCGCCGGACTTCCGCTCGAGACGATCAAGGTCGTGGGCGAGTCGTTCGAGACGGAGATCGCCGCGGACACCCCGTCGCGCAGCAAGGGACTCGGCGGGCGGACCGAGATCGGTCGCAACGAGGCGATGCTCTTCGTCTTCCCCGTGACGCAGCCGCTCGGCTTCTGGATGAAGGACTGCGACATGGACATCGACCTCGCCTTCATGGATCGCAACGGCGTGATCACCGCCGTGCATTCCATGAAGCATGAGGATCCGAAGGGCAAGGACGAGACGCAGGAGCAGTACGAGGCGCGACTGAAGCGCTACGACTCCGGCAAGGACGCCATCTACGCGATGGAGTTCCAGCCGGGCACGCTCGAGCGACTCGGGCTGAAGGAGGGACAGACGATCACGCTCGACCACGGCCGCATGCGCGCCTACCTGCGCTGATCATCGCGCGGGAAGAATCGTTCCGCGGCACTCGCCGAAGCCGATGCGCGGATGACCCGCGCGCTCGCAGAAGGCTCGCATGGTCACTTCGTCGCCGTCCTCCAGGAACGTGCGCTGGGAACCGTCGCCGAGCGAGATCGGCTCGCTGCCGCGCCAGGTGCGCTCGAGCAGGCAGCCGCGGCTCTCCTTGTCGCGACCGCTGATCGTGCCGGTGCCGAGCAGGTCGCCCGGCCGCATGTTGCAGCCGGTGACCGAGTGGTGCACGAGCATCTGCGCCGGCGTCCAGAAGAGGTTCACCGCGGAACTGCGACAGACGAGCGTCGGCTCGATCCCCTTCTCGCGCATCGACGCGGATGCGATGAAGACCTCGAGCGTGATCTCGGCGAGCGAATCGTTCGGCACGCGAAGATACGGAAGCGGCCGCGGATCGCCTTCGGCGCGCGCCGCGACGGGCGTCGCGTACGGCGCGAGCGCGTCGAGGGTGACGATCCACGGCGAGATCGTCGACGCGAAGTTCTTGGCGTTGAACGGTCCG
>VGXK01000273.1 GCA_016873355.1 Phycisphaerae bacterium
GGTGATGCAGATCGTGTCGTGCGTCGCCTGGCGGATCCCGTGCTTCAGGCTTCGGCCGTAGCCGGCGTTGTGCGGATGCGTGACGACGCGGGCGCCCGCCGCCTTGGCGAGTTCGCCGGTTCGATCGGACGATCCGTCGTTGATCACCAGGATCTCGTAGCCCGAGATGCCCGCGTCGCTCATCACTTTCTGGATCCGCTGCACCGTTCCGGTGATCGCGGACTCCTCGTTCTTCGCGGGGATCAGAATGGTGACCATGAACGCGGGCGGAGCGTACCAAATGCACCCGATCCGTAGACTCGGCGCCATGCGCGGACGAGGCGTCGACGCATGAGATGGCGCTGGATCGTGCTGGCGATCGTCGTGATCGTCGATCTCGTGGCGTGGGGCGCCCGCGCCACGCGTGCGCCGATCGCGTCGGGAACGCTCGACGCGTCGCGCATGCACCCGGAGAAGGGCGCCGCGTTCACGGCGCCGCTCGACGCGCGCGTTCCGAGGTGGACGCACGTTCCCAACGACGGCGCCGGCGTCTCGGCGCTGCGGCTGCGCGAGCTGGACGGGGCGCGCTCGATCGAGCTCGGGCCGGGCCACGCGCCGCCCGACCGCGTGCGAAAGGGCGGTCGCGGAGCATTCAACCACTGGGGGGAAGTGCTCTTCTCGACGAGCGACGGCAGCGATCCGCGCACGAACGGACGCAGATACGAGTGGTCGTCCCAGACGGCGCTGCATCCGCGCATCGAGCTGGCGCTGCTTGCGTGCACGGCGGCGGCGGCGTTGTGGACGCTCTCGGGGGTCGTCCGCGCGCATCCGCGTGCGGCGAGTCGGCTCTTCACCGGCACGGTGGTCGTGCTTGCGGTCGGCTGGAACGTGGAGGCGAATCGCCTCTATCCCGGCTGGATCAACGTCGATTGGGACACCGGCAGCTATCTCGGCTGGGCCTCCGAGCGAACGGTGGGCTATCCCATCCTGCTCGAAGCGGTGCGAGCGATCGGCGGCGGACTCGTGTGGCTGCTTCCGCTTCAGCTCAATGCGATGCTCGCCTCGTTCGTCTTCCTCGGCTGGAGCATCGATCGCCTGCTCGGCACGAAGATCGTGGGGCTCGTGGTCTTCATCCTGCTTGCGACGAGCTCCAGGCTGCTCTCGTTTCCCTTCAACGTGCTCACCGAAGCGATCTACGCCACGGGCCTCTGCGTGCTGCTCGGACTTCTCTGCGAGTGCGCGAGATGGAATCTCGTGGCGAGCGCGCCGGGCGCGCCGGGCGCCGCGAGCGCCACGGGCGCGACGGTCGCCACGGCCACGCGACCTCCCGTGCCGTCTCGCGCGGCGCGAACGGCGATCCTGGTCGCCGCGAGTCTCGTGCTCGCGTGCACCGAACTCGTGCGCCCGGCCGCGTTTGGCGCGGCGGGAATGCTGCTGCTGCCGATTCTCTGGAATCGAGGCGAGCGACTGCGCTCGCTCGCGGCGCTCGCGATTCCGTACGCGATCGTGATCGGTGCGGCCGCCACGGCGAACCAGTTCCGCTTCGGCTACTTCGCCACGAGCTCGATGGGACCCGTGTCGTTGCTCGGCCATGTGGCGTGGAACGTGCGGGCGGACAGTTGTCCCGAACTCGCGGACATCGCCGGGCGCGTGGAGCGCCGACTCGCCCCGGTGCTGGCGCGTCGCCCCGCAGAACTGGGTTGGCCGCGCGAGTACTACTTCTGGACGAGCGACGAGTACAACGAGCTGCTCTGGGCGAACACGATGCCCGAGACGCACTCCTGGGTGGAGGAGCAGGCGCGCGTGCGGCCGATCCCGAACCAGGTCGCCGAGATGCGGCGCGTGCGCGCGGCGCTTGCCCGTTGCGCGATTCTCGACGATCCCGGCGCGTTCGCCCGGCACGTCGGCGCGCACCTCTGGGGCTTCGGCCAATCGATGGCGCGTCCGGCCGCGCTCGGTCCCGCGCTCAAGGCGCGAGTGCCGCAGTCGATCGTCAGCGTGGCGGACCTTCCCGACGAGGTGCGGGATCCCAACTTCGCGTGGCTGGGCTCGCCTCCCGACGTGGAATCCGCGGGAACTCGCTTCGACGAGCTGACGGCGATGGAGTGGTGGCGCACCTCGCTCGACGGCAATCGGAGCACGATCTGGAAGCTCGCCGCCGTGGCGATGCTCGTGGGGCTGGTGCTTGCGCCGTTCTCGCGACGGCTCACGCCGGCGGGCCGATTGCTGTCGCTCGCAAGCGTGGGATTCGTCGGCACGGCGCTGCTCGCCGCGGCGGTGACCGCGGTGATCGCGCGCTACGTGGACGCGGTGGAGCCATGCTCGGTCGTGGCGTGCGTGGCCGCGGTCATGGCGATCGGCGAGACGATCGAACGCGCGCTTCGATTGCGTCGGCCAGCGTGCTCGCCATCACCTGCTGCGGCTCCATGAGGAAGTGGCCGGTGAGGTTTCCGGGATCGCCGTCGTAGAGCTTCGTGCCGCGCTCGCGCGACAGCTGCCGAATGGCCGGGACCAGCGACACCGACGCGATGCCGAGCGACTCGGCCAGGGTTTCGAAACGCTTCACCGGCAGATCGACATCGAAGTCGTCGGCGCGATACATGGGGTCCTTGGCCACGTGCTCGTCGAAGACGTCGCGGTCGATCGTGAACGGCGCATCGACTGCCGCCACGACGAGATCGACCTTCCGTTCGGCGCATTGCGACCGGATCCACTCGAGCGCCCGCTTCGTCTCGCGCCAGGCGCCTTCCACGTAGGTCGACGACGCCTTCGAAGGCATGTAGAGCGGCATCCAGGTCTTCGGATCCGTGTAGATCGCCACGTGGCGATCGTCGTTCGCCGCGAGCGGATCGGGTCCCGACTCGCGCATGGCGCGGCGGGTGCGATCGAGCGTCCTGCGAAACCACCATCGTTCGAGCAGCGCCCGGAAGAGCTCCGAATCGCGGATCTCCATGCCCAGCCGGGACGGCGGCTCGACGCGTTCGTCCTGCGCCAGATACGGCCGACCCATCGTGTGTTCGTTGTAGGTGATGGCCGGCGCCGGGAAGTTGTCGCGAGGATCGTTCCAGCCGAAGAAGAGGAGCACGACGATGTCGGGGCGCAGCTCCGGCAGGAGCTTCTCGAGCTTCATCGCCTCCTGCACCTGTCCGTAGCCCTCCACGCCCGCCTCCCATCCGGTGACGGCGATTCCGCGGCGATTGAGTTCCTCCACGAGCAAACGAGTCCATGCGGTGTTGTGCGTGAAGCTGTCGCCGATGCAGAGCAGCCGAATCGGCGGCGTGGGCGACGACGCCGTCGCCTCGATCGGGGGATCGGTGGCGGGAAAGCGGTCCCAGCCGAGTTCGTTCGAGAGGACCTTCGACCCCGGCTTCGGCGCGGCGCGAAACATCCGCAGCACGATCTCGGCGGCGCCGAGCAGCAGAATCGCAAGCACCGTGCCGACCACGAGCGAGCCGATGATCAGCGCGCGCTTCGACGGCTTCTTCGTCGCGGGCGCCGCGCCGGTCTCCCCGCTCGGTGCGTCGCTCGGATGGGCTGTCGAGGATTCGATCGGCATGCGAAGGAGCCGCGCGGTCGGCGCGGCGTCGTCGGCGGCGCGGTCGGGCGGATCAGTAGAGCAGAAGCACGGGGTCGTATTCGTGCGTGCGATGGATCACGCGGATCTCGAAGATGGGCATGGGGAGTTCGGGCGACGCGTGCATCGGTTTGCCGTCGAGCGTGAGCGATCGTCCGGGATTGGCCGCGTGCTGCCACGCCGCCACCGTCGCGATGCCGCCGTCCCGTCGCGCCGTGACCTCGATCGCCGGTTCCCGCCGCAGCGCCGAGACGAGTCGCGCGGCATCGATCGTGCGCCGCTTGCGACCG
>VGXK01000274.1 GCA_016873355.1 Phycisphaerae bacterium
GCTGCGACTTCGTGTGGCATCGTCGGGCTCCATCGGCGGATCCTCAAGATCCGCCTGCTTCGCCCTCCTTGCCACACTCGTCTCGCCAACGCCAGCTCGCTACGCCTGAGTCGTCACCGCTCTAGATCCGCCTGCTTCGCCCTCCTTGCCACACTCGTCTCGCCGACGCCAGCTCGCTACGCCTGAGTCGTCACCGCTCTAGACTTCGGCCGGGGTCGCGTTGATTGATGTCACCCGCACCACCACCAGGCTCCTCGAGGGCCTGCACCACCGCACCGACGGGACGGCGTGGGAGGAATTCGATCGTCGCTATCGCCCGATCCTGATCGGATTCCTGCGGTCGCTCGGCGCGAGCGAGATCGATGCGGCCGACATCTCGCAGGACGCGCTCGTGCGCTTCCTGACGGAGTACCGCGCCGGACGCTTCGACCGCACGCGAGGCCGACTTCGCAACTGGCTCATGTCGATCGGGCGAACGCAGATGGCCCTGGCGAGGCGCCGGGAGGCGGCGCGGCGCGAGCAGCTCGCGGAAACGCCGTCGCTGGATGCGATCGCGGCGGAGACGGATGCGGGTGGCGACGACGCGATCTGGGAGGCGCAGCGCCGGCGCGTGATCCTGCGCGAGGCGTTCGACCGGCTGAAGTCCGCGTCCGCATCGAGCGAACGCACGCTCGAGGCGTTCGAGCGAATCGTCTTCCACGCCGAATCGCCGGCGCAGGTGGCCGAGGCGCTTTCGATGTCGATGGGCGATGTCTACCAGGCCAAGAGCCGCACCACGCAGCGGCTCCGTGCTCTCGTGGAGGAGGTCGAGCGCGCCTACGACGAGGACTCCGAGTGAGCGCCGAGAAGTGCGTCGGCGATGCGGCGATCGACGGGATCGCCGAAGGTCGCGAACCGACGGAGCGCGAGCGCCGCCATCTCGATTCGTGCGATTCGTGCCGCGTTCGCCTCGAGTCGGCGCGGCGGGACGCGGGGCTGCTCGCGGAGCTTGCGGCCAGCGCGTGCCCGCGCGTCTCGAGCGCGGCGGATCCGGCGGGCGCGGATGCGGACGCGGCGGAGGAGATCCCCGGATATCGACTGCTCGGCGAGATTCATCGCGGCGCCCAGGGCGCGGTGATGCGAGCGGTGCAGACCGCCACGCAGCGAGCGGTGGCGGTGAAGGTCCTGCATCGCGGGGCGCTCGCCACGGCGCGGCAGCGTCAGCGCTTCGAGCGCGAGACGGAGCTGCTCGCCACGCTGCGGCACCCGAACGTGGTGACCGTCTTCGACGCGGGACGCACGCGAAGCGGCGGCTTCTTCCTGGCCATGGAATTGCTCGAAGGCTCGACGCTCGACTCCATGCTCGAGTCGGAGCGTGCCCGCGGAGCGTTTCCGCCCGCCCGACGGGCGGCCCTCCGCGAGGCGCTCGAGCGCTTCGCGGCGCTCGCCTCGGGCGTGGCGGCGATCCACCGACGCGGCATCATCCACCGCGATCTCAAGCCGCAGAACATCATCGTCGACCGCACGGGCGCGCCGCACGTCATCGACTTCGGGGTGGCGCGCCCGGAGCAGGGCGATGGCGGCGCGGGCGGCGGCGCGGGTGATGGCGCGGGCGGCAGCGCGGGCGACTCGCGCCTGCTCGCCACCCTCGAGGGCGAGTTCGTCGGCACGCTGGCGTACGCGGCGCCCGAGCAGGTGGCCGGCGATCCGGCGCTCGTCGACATCCGGGTCGACGTCTACGCGCTCGGCGCGATTCTCCACCGCATGCTCACCGGTCGAGCGCCGATCGAGCTCACGGGGTCGATCGCGGCGGTCGTGGACGCGATCCGCAGCGCCGAGCCGGCGCCGCCGTCGCGCTGGAATCCGGCGATCGACGGCGAACTCGATCGCGTCGTGCTCCAGGCGCTCGCGAAGGATCCGGCGGAGCGCTACGAATCGGCCGGCGCCCTCGAGCGCGACGTGCGACGGCATCTCGCCGGCGATCCGGTCGATGCCATGCGGGGCGGCCGGCTCTACCTGCTTCGCAAGGCGCTGGCGCGCCATCGCGCGGCGGTGATCGTGGCGAGCCTCTTTTTCGTCATGCTGCTCGGCTTCGGCATCACCATGGCCATGCTCTACGCGAAGGCGAACGCCGCGAATCTCGCGCGGCAGGACTCGCTCACCGCGGTGCTCGGCATCCTCCAATCGGAGGATCTGCATCGCCGCATCGACGAGGAGACCGCCACGCGACTGCTTTCGCGCATCGAGGAGAGCCTGCGCGGGAATCTCATGGAGCAGCCCGCCGACGCGTGGGCGCACTTCCGCGAGCTCGGCCTGCGGCAGCTTCGGCGCGGCGATCACACCTCGGCGCTGCGGCAGTTCGAGACGGCCCTCCGCATGGTGCATTCCGCCGACCCGGGCAATCGGCGCGCGATCGCGGACTTGCACCACCAGACCGGCCGCGCGCTCTGGTTCCTTCGGCGCTACGACGAGGCGCTGCGCGAATACGAGGCGTCGCTCGCGCTCGAGCGGGAACTCCACGGCGAGCCGAGCGAGGCGGTGGCCGCCGGATTGACGCATCTCGGTGCGACGCTGCGCGAGCTCGGCCGGCTCGACGAGGCGGAGGCGGCGCAGCGCCGAGCGCTCGAGATGCGCCGGCGCCTGCACGGACCGGACGATCCTCGCTACGGCGCGAGTCTCAACAATCTCGGAGTGCTGCTTCGCGAACGAGGGCGCCACGAGGAGGCGATCTCCCTCTTCGAGCAGGCCCTTCGCATTGCGCGGGCAAGCGACGCGGGCGTCGAGGGAATCGGCGCCGCGCTGCACAACCTCGGCCTGGCGCAGGCTCGCCTGGGCCGCCGCGACGACGCCGTGCGCTCGCTCGAGGAGGCGATCGCGATCAAGCGGCGCGAACTCGAGGACGATCACCCGTCGGTCGTGTCGAGCCAGAACGAACTGGCGCGCCTGCGCGGCGACGCGTCGACGCCCACGGAACCAGGAGCAGCACCGCCAGCGCCGACGGCGCCGGCACGAACACCGCCCCCGTGAGCGCGAGCACGTACGAGCCGCCTTCGAGCGGCGAGGTGGTCCACGACGCCGGCAGCGAGACGTTCGACGGGAGGAGCAGCGGGCCGGTGAGATCGGGGAAGAGCGGCGAGAGCGTCGAATCGAGCGGCTCGCTGTTGAAGAGGCTGATGCCGAGGTAATAGACCCCCGGGACGAGCGCGAAGGTGGGGAGCGTCACGGTCGCCCCGGCGCCGACGCCGTCGTTCGCCACCACCGGCAGTCCCGCGAAGTCGAAGAGGAAGAGCTGCGAGTCGAACGAGGTGAAGCCGAGCGAGTCGACCGTGAAATCGGTCGTCGCCATGAAGGTGGTCGGCGAGGTGATGTAGATCGCGTAGAGGTCCTGCTGGTCGGGAGGACCGACCAGGAACGACTGTTCGAGGTGTCCGGAGATCGTCCTCAGCTGCGCCGGAAAGGGAAGGCCCGTGACGGGGATCTGCGCCGACGGCGGGAGGCTGCCGGCGTCGCCGCTGCCGCCGGTTCCTTCCTTCCAGTCCGGACCGACGAAGGACTCGCCCAGCGCCGGCGCCGCGAGCAGCGTGGTGATCGTGAGCCAAGGGAGCAATCGCATGGTCATCCTTCTCCTCCTTTGCGCGGCACGAGCTCGCCCGGCGGCGCCGTCGTCGACACCGCGATGGTGTTCGACGCGCTCAGAGTATCGACGCGCTCACGACGAAACTAGAGCGGTGACGACTCAGGCGTAGCGAGCTGGCGTTGGCGAGACGAGTGTGGCAAGGAGGGCGAAGCAGGCGGATCTTGAGGATCCGCCGATGGAGCCCGACGATGCCACACGAAGTCGCAGCCC
>VGXK01000275.1 GCA_016873355.1 Phycisphaerae bacterium
TGCGGCGGTGCTGCTCGTGGCGGCGGGCGCCGCGTCGCTCGCGCTGCTCGGCGGTCGGATGCAGCTGCTGATTGCGCTCGCGGGAATGGTCGTGCTCGTCACCGGCTACGCGGTGCTTGCCAGCCTCATGCTTCGACTCGCGTCGAGCGCGCATCCGGCCTCGGCGATCGCGAACATCGTGATGCGCGAATCGACGCGGCGCTGGTACACGGGCGCCTTCATCCTGGTGCTGCTCGTGGCGCTGCCGCTCGTGCCGCTCGCGATCGAGCCGAACGATCCGCTGCGCTACCGCGTGCAGACCTTCCTCGGATGGTCCCTCGGCACCGCATTCGGCGCCGCGGCGCTGCTCACGCTCGTGCTCTCCTGCTCCACCGTGGCGCTCGAGATCCGCGACCGCCAGATCTGGCAGACGCTCACGAAGCCCGTCGATCGCCTTTCGTACCTCTTCGGCAAGTGGCTCGGCGTGATCTCGGTCACGTTCGTCATGCTCGCGGTGAGCGGGCTCAGCATCCTGCTCTTCGTCGAGTACCTGCGCACGCAGCCGGCGCAGAACCTCATGGATCAGCTCGCGGTGCGCGACGAGGTGCTCGTGGCGCGGCTCGGCGCGCGGCCGAGCTACAAGGTGCTCGAGAAGGAGCGGATCGACGCGGCCGTCGACGAGCGCATGGCCGCCGATCCCTCGATCCAGGCCGACATCGAGTCGGGGGCCCGACGCGAGATCGACATCCGCCGCATGATCGCCGAGCAGGTCCGCACCGAGCACTTCTCGAAGCAGCGATCGGTCGAACCCGCGCAGTTCGAGTCGTACGTCTTCGAGGGACTCGGCCGCGCGCGCGAGCTCGGCGGCGCGGTCACGCTCACGTTCCTGATCCACATCGGCGCGAGCGATCCGCACACGCAGCATCCCGTCACCTTCCGCTTCAAGGACGGGCGCACGATCGACCGCGTCTACGTTCCGGCGCAGCGGCACGTGCAGCTCATCCCGTCGGAGTACATCGAGCCCGACGGGACGCTCACGATCGAGATCGGCAACATGGGCTTCCGCGACGACGCGTGGTATGCCGGCGAGAGCACGCTCATGTGGGACGCCGACGGCGTCGAGGTGCTCTACAAGGTCGGCGGATTCCAGGGCAACTTCCTCCGCGCGCTGCTGCTGGAATGGACGAAGCTCGCGTTCCTGGCGATGCTCGGTTGCTGCTGCGCCACGGTGCTGAGCTTCCCGGTGGCCCTGCTCTTCACCGCCACGGTCTTCGCGGTGGGAACGCTCACGCCGTTCCTCACGGTGGCGATCGAGTACTACACGATCGATGCGTCGGAGCCGCTGGTCGTGCAGGCGTTCCAGATGGTGATCCTGGCGATCGCGACGACGGCGAACTGGCTGCTCTCGGGATACGGACAGGTGAGCGGCGAGACGCTGCTCGTCGAGGGACGCCTCGTCTCCTGGGCGATGGTGGCGAAGGCGTTCCTCGTGCTCGGCGTGGTCTGGTCGGGCGGCGCCATCCTCGTGGGATGGGCCGCGTTCCGTCGCAAGGAGATCGCCATCTACAGTGGACACGGCGGCTGATGCGCGACCGGATCATCCAACTCATCGCGGCGATCGTGCTCGTGGCCTGTGCGCTCGGCGCGGGTCGGCTGCTGCCGCGCATGCTCGCCGACGCCGGCGCGCTCGGCCTTCGCTACACCTCCGATCCGATCGAGGGTGCGCCGCCGATCATCGCGCTGGCGAACGCGATCGGCGCGATCCGCCCGCTCGTGGCCGACTACCTCTGGATCAAGCTCTCGAACATGAAGCAGAAGGGGCAGTTCTACGAGGCGAGCTCGCTCGCGTCGTGGATCACGAAGCTCCAGCCGCGCTTCCCCGAGGTGTGGGGATTCCACGGCCACAACCTGGCCTACAACATCTCCGTGCTCACGAATTCTCCGGAGGAGCGCTGGTCGCTCGTCAACCGGGGCATCGACCTCGTGCGCAACCAGGGGCTGCGCTACAACCCGAACGACCTCGGGCTCAACAAGGAGCTCGCCTTCTGGTTCGCGCACAAGGTGGAGGGCGTCAGCGACGACGCGCACCTCCACTACAAGCGCGAGT
The DNA here is from genome assembly GCA_016873355.1 of Phycisphaerae bacterium. Lineage (GTDB taxonomy): Bacteria > Planctomycetota > Phycisphaerae > Phycisphaerales > SM1A02 > VGXK01. The sequence goes on from VGXK01000275.1 coordinate 2,087, forward strand.
TCGCGCGCGAGTGGCACCTGCTGCTCGGACGGCCGCCCGCGGCCACCGAGGCGCGCGAGGCGTGGATCCAGAAGATCGCCGACGCGCCCGACACCTTCGAGCAGCTCGTGGCGAAGGACCCGGCGGTGCAGACGGTCGTCGACCGGCTCACGGAAAGCCTCTCGCCCTTCGAGCGCCACTTCACGTTCAAGCTCGACAAGACCTTTCTGCTCATGTACGGACGCTGGCAGGCGATCCAGGAGTCGCCGTACGCGCGGCTGCTGAACGTGGACGCGGCCCAGCGCGCGCGGGATCCCGTGTACCTCGCGCTCTCCGACATCTTCAAGGACTCGGCCCTGCGCGAACCCCTCCAGGACCTGATCGCGTTCCTGCGGAAGAAGGTGCTGCGCGAGGACTACAACATGGACGCGGCGATCATGGCGCGCTACACGAAGGAGGTCGGACCCTTCGACTGGCGCCATCCGCAGTCGCACGCCTTCTACTGGGCGAAGCTCGGCTCGGAGGTCGGCGCCGAGCGCTACCAGGATGTCGACGACATCTACAAGTCGCTCAACAACGACCGCCTCTTCCTCCAGGCGATCCAGGGGCTCGCGCGGACGGGGCTGATGACCTTCGATCCGCTGTTCAACGACAACCCCACGCGCCTGAACGATCCTCGCTGGATCAACGCCGCGCGGCGGTACTTCCGCGAGCTCTACCAGCACTACTACCGGCGCGCGCAGGGCGGCGGCCCGGACACCTTCGCCGAGTTCTACGAGAACTTCCTTTCCGCCTCCGTGCGCGAGCTCTGGCGCGCGGGCGAGGAGGAGACCGCGCGGCAGTTCATGCAGGAACTCGACGAGCTCTTCGGCATGGGAGGCGTGCGTCCGAACACGAAGTACCAGCGCCCGATCGAGGTCTTCGTGAAGGAGATCACCGAGGGCGAGTACGAGTACGTGCCCGACACCGCCGCTACCGACATCTACATGGCGCTGCGGAACGGCTTCCTCCAGGCGTACCTGCGCGAGAACCCGAAGCGCCTCGAAGCGGCGCGGAACTTCGCGGCGGGCATCATCGAGTTCTTCAAGACCACGCACTATTTCAACTTCGTGAACAAGTTCGGCGAGGGTCGCATGAAGGACCTGATCGCCGACCTCGACATGACCGAGGAGCGCGTCTTCATCGCGCTCATGAAGGACACGTCGCTTCCGCTCATCGATCGACTCATGATGTACAACCGCGCGCCCGAGCCCGTGCGCCGCCTCGCCTACGACGACGCGAAGGAACAGCTTCGCGGCGAGGTCGCGACGAGCCCGATCGGCGCGGACATCATCGCGCGAACGCAGTTGCAGGGACGGCCGGAGGAGGACGCGGAGAAGCAGCTCGATCAGGCGTTCGCCGCGTTCTTCCCCGAGCCGCCGCAGATGGAGGAGTGGCGCCGCTTCAAGGCGGAGCGGTCGAAGCGGATCGAGGAGGAGCGGGCCGGCGGTCGCGCGGAATTCAAGCAGCGCTGAGCGCGGCGCAACGGTGCGACGAACGGCGAAACGACGACCCGACGAATCGATGACGCCGCCTCCCGCCATTCTCTGCATCGGCCGAAACTACGCCGAGCACGCCGCCGAAATGGGCGCCGCTGCGAGTTCGCGCCCGATGGTGTTCATGAAGAATCCCGCGGCGGTCTGCGGCGAGTCGGACGAGATCGTGATCCCGTCGATCTGCGACGAGCACGGCCCGCAGGTCGATTGGGAAGGGGAGCTTGCC
>VGXK01000276.1 GCA_016873355.1 Phycisphaerae bacterium
CGCGGCCGGCGACTCAGCTCCCCCGCCGACGCGTATCTCTCGCCGCGCTGGCTCATCTGGATGCCGGAGGACGTGACGCGGCTGGTCGGACAGCTTCCGGGGGCGATCGCCGCGGAACTCGCGGAATGGCGGCGCCTGCTCGACGACTCGTCGCGCCCGCTGCTGCATCGCATGCGAACGCTCGACGCGACGACCTACATGCCCGGCGCAGTGCTCGCAAAGGTCGATCGCATGAGCATGCGGCATTCGCTCGAGGTGCGCTCGCCGCTGCTCGACAAGGCGGTCGCCGAGTTCGCCATGGGCGTGAGCGAAGAGAGCTGCTGGCGCGCGCCGGACGAGACGAAGCGAATCCTCAAGTTGCTCGCATCTCGCTATCTGCCCCCGGAATGGATGCGCCGGCGCAAGATGGGATTCGGCCTGCCGAGCAACGCGTGGAGTGCGCCGCAGCTCATGGGCATGGCGCGGGATCTGCTTCTTTCGCGCGACGGTCGCACGGCGGAACTCGTCGATCGCGCAGCGCTCGAAGCGCTCGTCGAGCATCAGTCGAGCCCGTCGAACTTCTCCATCTATCGCGTGTGGCCGCTGCTCGTGCTGGAGCTGTGGCTTCGACGCATGAGCAGCGCGCCGAGCGAAGGCGCGAAGGCGTCAGGTCGTGCTGAGTCGCGCGGCGACGAACGGATCGGCGCATCGCGCGGCGCCGGCGCAACCGCCGAAGCGTCGACCAGCGCCTTGCTACGATCCGGCCAATGAAGGTTCTCGTCACCGGTGCGGCCGGTTTCATCGGCTCGCATACCTGCCACCGGCTGCTCGATCGCGGCGACGAAGTGACGGGGCTCGACAACCTCAATCCGTACTACGACCCGTCGCTCAAGCAGGCGCGACTCGATCGATTGACGGCGAAGCCGAAGTTCAGGTTCGCCAAGCTCGATCTCGCCGACCGCGCGGGCATGGACGCGCTCTTCACGAGCGGCCGATTCGATCGCGTGGTGCACCTTGCGGCGCAGGCGGGCGTTCGCTACGCCGTCGAGAATCCGCACAGCTACGTGGATTCGAATCTCGTCGGCACGCTCCATGTGCTCGAGGGATGCCGCCACAACAAGGTGCAGCATCTCGTCTACGCAAGCACGAGTTCGGTCTACGGATCGAACTCGAAGATGCCCTTCAGCGAGCACGACGGCGTCGATCATCCGCTTTCGCTCTACGCCGCCACGAAGAAGGCGAACGAACTGATGGCGCACAGCTACAGCCATCTCTTCGCGGTGCCGACCACGGGGCTGCGCTTCTTCACCGTGTACGGACCCTGGGGGCGCCCCGACATGGCGCTCTTCAAGTTCACCAAGGCCATGCTCGCGGACGAGCCGATCGAGGTCTTCAACTTCGGCAAGCACCGGCGCGACTTCACCTACGTGGACGACATCGTGGAGGGCGTCGTGCGCGCCCTCGATCGCCCCGCGGCGCCGGATGCCTCGTATCGCACCGATGCTCCCGATGCGGCGACCTCGAACGCGCCGTGGCGCATCTACAACATCGGGTGCAGCCGTCCGGTGGATCTCACCGTGTACATCGAAACGCTCGAGCAGTGCCTCGGCAAGACCGCCAGGAAGAAGATGCTTCCCCTTCAGCCCGGCGACGTGCCCGACACCTACGCCGACGTGACGGCGCTCGGCAAGGACATCGGCTACGCGCCGAAGGTGACCGTGCAGGAGGGCGTGAAGCGATTCGTCGAGTGGTACCGTGACTACTACCGCGTCTGATCGGGAAGGCTCGCGCTTGGCGAGCATCGAGAATCCGTCGCCGCAGGAACAGCAGCGCGCGTACGAGGAAGAGCTGCGCCGCGTCTCGGCGGAGCGGCGACTCGCGCGAGCGAACGCGTCGCGGCCGAACTACTACCACCGCGAGCTCGAGCGACTCTACGGATTTCTCGTCCCGCCGAACGCGTCGGTGCTCGAAGTGGGTTGCGGCGGCGGCTCCCTGCTCGCGTCGCTCAAGCCTTCTCGCGGCGTCGGCGTCGACATCGACGCGGGCGCGGTGGAGTTGGCGCGCCGCCGCCATCCGTCGCTTCGCTTCGAAGCGATCGAGTCCTACGAGCGGCTCGACGCATTCGCGGAGCGCCTGGGACACGAATCGACCTTCGACTTCGTGCTGCTGCCCGACGTGCTCGTGGATCTCTGGGACGTGCAGGCCGTCTTCCGCGCGATTCGTCGCTTCTGCCATCGCGACACGCGCGTGGTCATCAACAGCTACAGCCGCATGTGGCAGCTTCCGCTCGCGGCGGCCCGCAAGCTGCGCCTGGCGCGCCCGCGGCTCGGCCGAAGCTGGCTCGATCCGAACGACATCCGCAACCTGCTCGAGCTGGAAGGCTTCGAGTGCTTCCGGCGCATGAACGAGATCCTCTGCCCATTTCCCGTTCCGATCGTGGAGCAGGCGATGAATCGCTTTCTGGTCAAGCTCTGGCCGTTCCGCTGGTTCTCGCTCACGAATCTCTTCGTGGCGAGGCCCATGCCCGAGCCGATGCCGAAACCGCTCACGGTGTCGGTCGTGGTGCCGGCGCGAAACGAAGCGGGCAACATCCGGCGCATCATCGAAGAGATCCCGGAGATGGGCGCGGGCACCGAGATCATTTTCGTCGAGGGCAATTCGACCGACGACACCTGGCAGACGCTCGTGCGCACGATTCCCGAGTTCCCTTCGCGGCGAATCAAGCTGCTCAAGCAGCCCGGCAAGGGCAAGGGCGATGCGGTGCGCTGCGGATACGCGGCCGCCACCGGCGACGTGCTCATGATTCTCGACGCCGATCTCACGGTGCCGGCGCAGGATCTCAGGCGCTTTCACGACGCGATCGCCAGCGGCCGCGGCGAATTCGTCAACGGCGTGCGGCTCGTCTATCCCATGCAGGACGAGGCGATGCGGTTCCTCAACCTCGTGGCGAACAAGTTCTTCGCGCTTTCGTTCTCGTGGGTGCTCGGCCAACCCATCAAGGACACGCTGTGCGGCACGAAGGTGCTGACGCGCCGCAACTACGATCGCCTGGCGGCGAATCGCTCGTACTTCGGCGAATTCGATCCCTTCGGCGACTTCGATCTCATCTTCGGCGCGGCCAAGCTCAATCTGCGAATCGTGGATCTGCCCATCCGCTACCAGAATCGCGTCTACGGCACCACGAACATCAGTCGCTGGCGCCACGGCGTGCTGCTGCTGCGCATGCTGCTGCTCGCCACGCGACGACTCAAGTTCGTCTGAGCGCCGGCCGTCGCCCGCGCGGGAACCCGAGCGGAGCGTGTCGGCGCGCCGGTCGATCGGGCATCACTCGACCGGCGGCGGGATCGCCACGGGCGCGACGAACCTGCCCACGCTCACGCGGCTTCGCGGCGCAAGCGGCACCGTGTCGATTCGGATCGCCCACGAATCGGCGCCGAGCGCGCGGGCCGTCTCGTCGTTCGCCGGAAGCGCGTAGAGCCGTGCGCGACGCTGCCCCAGGTCGTACGCCAGTGCCAGCAGGTACGGCGTCGCCGCGCGTTCGAGCGGCTCGGCGAGCTCTCGAATCGATGCGAGCTCCCGCAGTTCCTCGGGATCGACGATCGCCAGCTCGCGAAGCGACGCGGGAACCGCCGCGAGCTCCGCGTCACGGGCCACGAGCACCGCATGGAACGCCGGCGGCGAGCGCACCCAGTCGACCCACTCGGTGCCGGGCGAGGGATATTGATCGACTTCGAACGATCCGTGCCGAGGCAACGATTCGAGCAGACCGACCGGTCGCGCGACGAGTGGAACGAGCAGCACGAACGCGAGCGCCACGACCGCGGCGCCGACGCCGA
>VGXK01000277.1 GCA_016873355.1 Phycisphaerae bacterium
GAGACCCGATGGCGCGCCCAGGCGCGCGCCGATCGCCGCTACCGCGGGTCGTAGGCCGAGTCGTCGGCCGAGAGGAAGCCGTTGCGCGGAAAGCCCATCACCTGCGAGAGCAGCCACGGCGCCGCGTATGGGCCTTCGTGCGGCGTCTCGTAGGCGCGCACGTTTCCGTCGAGATGCACCACGAGCGTTCCGCGGCCGCGCCGGAATGCCTGGCCGCCCGCGTAGATCGTGCCGAGGTTGTATTCGACGGAATTGAGCGGCGCCCGCATGAAGCGATTCGCGCCGCCCTTCCAGCCGCCTTCGCCGAACAGCGCGCAGTCGCTGGGTCGTCGGACCTGCGCGGGCGCCGCGCCGAGCCGCGCGTTCTCCCAGCCCTCGATCATGTGGCCGTCGGGCGCCGGGCCCGGCAGGAAACCCTCGCTGCCCAGGTGCGTCGTGTTGTAGTTGTAGCCCGTGAAGGGCTCCGCATCGCTCGCGGGCTCGGCAAGCTCCGGCGACATGAGCACGCGCCCGTCGCCGATGAAGGGCCAGATCGCGCCGGGCGACCAGGCGCCTGCGAACTGACGGTAGTCCCAGCCGCGCGCATCGAGCTGGCCGTCCTTCATGAAGAAGAGGATCGCCGGCGGCAGCCACTCTCGATTCGAGTTCGAGTAGCCCAGCGCGCCGAGCGCGAGTTCGCGCAGATGCGAGCGGCACTCGCCTTCCCGCGCCCGGGCGCGCACGAGACCGACGCCGGGAACCAGCGTGGCCACGAGAATCGAGATGATCGCGATCGCCACGAGCGATTCGATCAGCGTGAGCCCGCGCCGCACGCCCTAGCTCCAGTCGCCGAGCAGCGATCCGAGATCGCCGCCGTCCACGACTCCGTTCGAATCGAGGTCCGCGCTGCCGCCGTCGGGAAGCGCGCCGTCGCTGCCCCAGGCGCCGAGCAGCGTTCCGAGATCGTCTCCGTCCACGAAGCCGTCGCCGTTGAGATCGGCGGGGCTGCCGAAGACGGGCCCGGGCGAGACCCTCGCGAATCCGTCGATTTCGATGATCGACTGCGACTCGGCCGGCACTCGCACGCGCACGAATCGGGCCTTCGTCAGCCCGACCGACGCGAGATCGATTCCCGTGCCGCCGCCGGAACCGTCGTAGAGCTGATGAAGCTCCTGCCAGCCCATGCCCTCCTCGATCTGGTCGAGCGCGGCGGGATCGACCGGCTTCGTGAAGCTGCTCGGCACGGCGCCGGGCCGAATCGAGTACGGGTCCACGTCGAGGTAGCCGAGCGTCGGAAACGCGCCGTCGGCGGCCACTCCGGGCACCTCGAACCATTGCACGCCGTTGGTGCTGACGTCGATGATGCCGCCTTCGGCGAAGAGCGTGCCGCAGACTCCGTTCGGGGCATCGAGATCGGTGAAGAAGCTGTTGCCGAAGACGATCAGGTCGATGCCGAACGGGTTCGCCGGATTGTCGAGCACGTCGACTTCGAAGCTCACGATGAGCGACCCTCCCGGACCGATCGAAACGACGTCGTTCGGCATGAACGCCGGATGGAACGGGCTCACGACACCCGGGTCGACTCCGTCTCCCGTGTATCGACACGGTTCGCCGAGTGCGTTGTTCGCGTTCTGATACGCCAAGGGAACTCCAGCGCCGGGCGAGTACTGGAGCCAGACGATCGCGTAGTTCGACGCCGCGACTGCCGGAGCGGCCGCTGCGAGCGCGCACGCGGAGACGAGCGCCGTCGTCGAACCCAGTCCGTTTGCGCGAGCCATGACCGAATCTCCCTGTCGAACCGCTCGAGCCGCGAGTGCCCTTCGTCGCGAGGGCGCGGCCGAAGGTCGGTGCAGGTCTTCCGGCTCAGGGTTCGTCCCGCCGGCCTTCCCGATCGACCGCGTTGCACGGCGACCAGTGGCATCTTCGGCGGGACGCTCGACTCGATCGGCCGCCCGGAACCGATCGACTCGCACCCATCACGGCGGCGCGTCCGCGGCGGATTCTCACCGCCTTCCCTCGCCGGGCGGCGGCTTCGGCCGTCGCCCGACGCCCCGAGCATCCTGCCTCGGGGAGCATCGACGGCGAGCAGGGTACACCATGGTCGCAGGCGAGGTCGTCGCGACTTGGCGGATTCGACCAGGAAGCCGGATCGTTGCGCGGTCCGGGACCCGACCGGCGGGCGCTTCGTTGACAAGGGCGCGCGGCAACCGATAGATTCGGCCCTTCTCCGAGGCGGCGACCAGCGATCGGGAGGCGTGCCGCGGTGCACGCCCCCGTGAATCGGCGCCGCCGCGGACGGATCCAGGAGCTTCCTGTTGAGCAGCAATCCATTGCGCGCGTCGCTTGGCACGGTCCTTTCCGCGCTCGTCGGCCTCGCGCTTTCGTCGTCGTCGGCGACTGCGGCCCGCCAGGACTCGGCGCCTCCATCGACGGCGGGTTCGGATTCGACCGCGGGTTCGGATTCGACCGCCGGCTCCACGGCCTCGGACGCAGCGACGGCTCCTGCGAACGACTCCTCCAGGCCGCAGACGACGCAGCAGGTGGATCAGTTCCTGCATTACATCATGATCGCGCGGCCGGACCTGGCGCGCGTGGCGGGCGAAGCGCTCGTCTCCGACGCGGTGACGCCGGCGCAGCTCGCGGAGGCGGTCGACGGCATGAACCTGGGCGATCGCCTCATCCGCGCCCTCAATCGCGGCCGCGCCATGGGCGACGGCGTGGGCGAGCTCGTGGGCAAGTTCGACGCGAAGCTCGAGGAAGGACGCCGGGCGCTTGCTCGCGAGCCGGCGCGAATCAAGGAGGCGATCGACTGGCTCGACGGCACGATCCGGCAGCAGGGCCTCGCCCGCGCCCGGCTGGTCGCGGCCGGCGAGTACGCGGTGCCGATGCTGCTGGCGCAGATCGTGGAGAACAAGAACGCTCGCGTGGAGATCGCCGCGTCGGAAGTGCTCGTCGAGATCCGCCGGCTGGCGGTGCTGCCGCTCGTGGCGGCACTTCCCGACATCGATCCCACGGCGCAGCGCAAGGTCGCGGAGATCCTGGCGCAAATCAGTTGGCCGACCGCCGTGCCGTACCTCCAGGAACTCGCCGAGCGCTCGCCCGCGCCGAACGACGTGCGCGAAGCGGCCTATCGCAGCATCTCGCGCCTCGGCGGCCTCCGAGGAGAGGTTTCGCAGTCGATCACGGCGCTGGCGCGGGACTTCTTCCTGCGCAAGCTCGAGCTCATTCCGTACCCGAGCGAGGCGACGAACAACATCTGGTCCTGGTCTACCTTCGGCGGTCTCACGCCGACACCGGTGCCCACCGGCATCTACTGCGACGTGATGGCCATGCAGCTCGCCGAACGCGCGCTCGAGGCGGATGCGAGCAATCTCCAGGCGCTCGCGGTCTTCGTGGCCGCCAACCTGCGCCGACAGAACGATCTGCCCGAAGGCGCGACGGATCCGATCTACGGCGACCTCAAGGGTTCGCCGCAGTTCTACGCGACGATCGTAGGACCGAGCGTGGGACAGCAGGTGCTCTCGCTTGCGATCGACACGGGCGACACCGCGCTCGTGCGCGACGCGATCGAAACGCTCGGCGAGACGGGCGGCGCGGGCGTGGTCGCGGGCGTCGCGGGGCGCGCGCCGATCATCGAGTGCCTCGGCTATCCCGATCGTCGCGTGCGCTACGACGCGGCAATCCTGCTCGGTCGCGCCCTGCCCTCGAGCCGATTCCCGCAGGACACGGCGGTGGTGCCGCTGCTTGCGTCCGCCGCGCGCTCCGCGGGCGTGATGTACGCGGCGGTGGTGGCGCCCGACTCGGAGGATCAGCGCCAGATCGCCTCGTCGCTCCA
>VGXK01000278.1 GCA_016873355.1 Phycisphaerae bacterium
ATCTCCGTGTGGCGGCAGCACCTGGACGACACCGTGATCCGCGCGCCGTTCGCGGGAGTCGTGACGCAGAAGAACGCGCAGCCCGGCGAGATGATCTCTCCCATGTCCGTGGGCGGCTTCACGCGCACCGGCATCTGCACGATCGTGGACATGTCGTCGCTCGAGATCGAGATCGACGTGAACGAGAGCTACATCAACCGCGTGTCGACCGGCCAGCCGGTCGTCGCCACGCTCGACTCGTATCCCGAATGGCGCATTCCCGCGTCCGTGGTCGCGATCATCCCCACCGCCGACCGGCAGAAGTCGACCGTGAAGGTGCGGGTGGGCTTCGAGTCGTTCGATCCGCGCATCCTTCCCGACATGGGCGTGAAGGTGGCGTTCCAGGGCGCGGCCGACGCGCCGGCGAGCGAGCTGTCGCTCAAGGTTCCGGCGACGGCGATCTCCTCGCGCGAGGGTCGCGACTACGCGTGGGTGGTGCGGAACGGCTCGGTCGAGCGCCGCGCGGTGACCGTGGACGAGCGGAAGGACGGCACGGTGACGATCGCGGCGGGGCTGAACGAAGGAGAACGCATCGTCGTGGACGTTCCCGAGGGAATCGTGGACGGCGCGCGAGTGAAGGAGGCGAAGCGATGAGCGATGCAAGCGGCGGTCAGGGCGGCTCTCTCGTGAGCGTGCGGAAGCTCGACAAGGTCTTCCGGCGGGGCGCGGAGGAGATCCGCGTGCTGAGCTCGTTGGACCTCGAGGTTCCGCAGGGGGAATTCCTCGCGCTCATGGGACCGTCGGGATCTGGAAAGACCACGCTGCTCAACATCATCGGCGGTCTCGATCGTCCGACGAACGGAAGCTGCGTCGTGGCGGGCGAGCGGCTCGAGGCGCTCTCGTCGCGCCGCCTGGCCGCGTGGCGCTCGCGGCACGTGGGGCTCGTCTTCCAGTTCTACAACCTGCTGCCGGTGCTCTCGGCGGCGCGGAACGTGGAGCTGCCGCTGCTGCTCACGCCGCTCTCGCGCTCGCAGCGGCGCAGGCATGTGGCGCTCGCGCTCGACATCGTGGGACTTTCGCATCGAGCGACCCACACGCCGCGCACGCTGTCGGGCGGCGAGCAGCAGCGCGTGGGCATCGCGCGGGCGATCGTTTCGGATCCCACGCTGCTCCTCTGCGACGAGCCGACGGGCGACCTCGACCGCAAGTCGGGCGACGAAGTGCTCGGGCTGCTCCAGGCGCTCAACCGCCAGCACGGCAAGACGATCATCATGGTGACGCACGATCCGCACGCGTCCGCGCGAGCGACGCGACTCGTGCACCTGGAGAAGGGCCGCCTCGTGAGCGACGCGGAGCTGGCGGCGGAGATGGCGTCGACGGGAGTCCGCGCGTGAGATTCCTTCGACTCGTGCTCAGCAACCTGCGCCGGCGCACGCTGCGCACCGCGCTCACGGTGCTGTGCATCCTCGTGGCGTTCCTGCTCTACGGATTGCTCTCGATCATCCAGGAGGCGTTCGATGCGGGCGTGAACATGGCGGGCGCGGATCGGCTGCTCGTGCGCCATCGCGTGTCGTTCATGATGCTGCTGCCGGTCACCTACGGCGAGCGGATCAAGGCGATTCCCGGCGTCGACGCGGTCGTTCACTGGACCTGGTTCAACGGCGTCTACAAGGACGATCCGCGCAACTTCTTCGGCACGTTTCCGGTCGAGCCGGACGCGTTCTACGACATGCATCCGGAATTCGTGGTGAGCGACGCGGACAAGGCCGCCTGGAGCGCCAACCGCATGGGTGCGATCGTCGGCAGCGCCCTGGCCGAGCGCATGGAATGGAAGCGCGGCGATCGAGTTCCGCTGAAGTCGCCGATCTGGAGGAAGGCCGGCGACGAAGCCTGGGAATTCGACATCGTTGGAATCTATGAGCCGTCGAAGCCGGGAATCGATCCCACGAGCTTCTTCTTCCGCTACGACTACTTCGACGAGGCGCGCACCGACGACGTGAAGGGTCGCGTCGGCTGGTACATGGTGCGGGTGGAGGATGCCGAGCGAGCCTCGGAGGTCGCATCGGCGATCGACGCCGAATTCGCGAACTCGCCGTACGAGACGAAGTCGGAGTCCGAGGCCGCGTTCGCGGCCGGCATCATCGAACAGGTCGGCAGCATCAGCACCATCCTCATCTCGATCCTGAGCGCGGTCTTCTTCACGATCCTTCTCGTCGCGGGGAACACCATGGCGCAGTCGGTGCGCGAGCGCACCGAGGAGATCGGGGTGCTCAAGGCGATCGGATTCACGAACACGCGCGTGCTGATGCTCGTGCTCGTCGAGTCGTGCGCGATCGCGCTCATCGGCGGAGCCGCGGGCGTGGGCGCGGCATGGCTGATCACCGTCCCGGGCAGTCCGATGCCGCAGTTCCTCCCGGTCTTCTATCTCCCGTCGAAGGCGGTCGTGATCGGCGCGGCGCTCGCGCTCGGGCTCGGGGTCGCCGCGGGAATCATGCCCGCGCTCGGCGCGATGCGGCTCCAGGTGGCGGTGGCGCTTCGGAGGCACCAATGATCAACTGGCTGCTTCAGATCGTCTCGGTGACCTCGTTCAACGTGCGCACGATCCCGAAGCGAGGCGGCGCGTCGATCGCCGCCATCGTCGGCATCGCCGGCGTGGTGGCGGTGCTCGTCGGCGTGCTCTCGATCGCGGAGGGATTCCGCGCCGCGATGGACGTGCAGGGGCCCGACGACGTGGCGATCGTGCTTCGGAGCGGCGCCGACAACGAGATGACGAGCGGACTCTCTCGGGAGCAGGTGCGGCTCATCGCCGCGTCTCCCGGAATCGCGAGGACGGCCGACGGGCCGCTCGCGTCGGGCGAGCTCTTCGTGATGATCAACCTGCCCAAGCGCTCCACCGGCACCGACGCGAACGTGCCGCTGCGAGGCGTCGAGCGCGCCGCGGGCGCCGTGCGCGGCGGGCTCACCTTCGTTGACGGCCGCGATCTTTCGCCCGGCATGAACGAAGTGATCGTCGGCGCCGGCGCCGCGCGATCGTTCGAGGGCCTCGACGTGGGCCGGACGATCCGCGTCGGCCGGAACGAATGGAAGGTGGTGGGGATCTTCACCGGCGGCGGCGGCGCGGCCGAATCGGAGGTGTGGACCGACGCCGGGGTGCTGCAGTCGGCATACCAGCGCGGCGACTCGTTCCAGACGGTCTACGCGAAGCTCGCGAGTCCCTCGTCGTACGACGAGTTCAAGGATTCGCTGACCGCCGATCCGCGCCTGAAGGTCAAGGTGGTCCGTCAGCGCGAGTATCTGGCGGAGCAGTCGGAGATGCTCACCGGCTTCATCCGCACCATCGGAGTCGGCGTGGCGTTCCTCATGGCGCTCGGAGCGCTCTTCGGCGCGCTGAACACCATGTACAGCGCGGTGGCGAGCCGCACGCGCGAGATTGCCACGCTGCGCGCGATCGGGTTCGGTTCGGCGCCGATCATCCTTTCGGTGCTCGCCGAGTCGATCGTGCTCGCGGTGATCGGCGGCGTGCTCGGCGGGAGCGTGGCGTATCTCGTGCTGAACGGCTACACCGCGACCACGATGAACTGGCAATCGTTCAGCCAGGTGGCGTTCGCGTTCGCGGTGACGCCCGCGCTGCTCGTGATGGCGATCATCTGGGCGGCGGTGATCGGCCTCTTCGGCGGCGTGCTGCCTGCAATCCGCGCGGCGCGGCTGCCGATCGCCGGCGCCCTGCGCGAGGGATAGAGCGGTTCCTCCTCATTCGTGGCGATCTGGCGGGCTGCGACTTCGTGTGGCGTTGTCGCCGTCGGCTCGGCGGGTCCTTCGGAC
>VGXK01000279.1 GCA_016873355.1 Phycisphaerae bacterium
ACCTCGCTTCCGTGGTGGGCGCAGATCCTGGCGGCGATCCCGATCGGCGCCGTGCCCGTGCTCGGCACGCTCTTTCTCGTGCGTCGCATCGCCGGTGAACGACTGGCGAAGGACTGGGTGCGAGCCGGCTATTGCGCATCGTGCGGACAGGACCTGACCGGCGCGTCGACCGCCGACGACGGCTGCACGGTCTGCCCCGAGTGCGGCGCGGCGTGGCGCTGGCCGAGTGCGCGATGACGACGCGACACGAGTCCGCCCGTGCGCCGCGTGCGAGCGCGAGGCAGCGTGGGCGCCGGACTCGCGCCGACATGCCCCAAGTGAAACGGCCGCCGGGCGCGGGGCGCTCGGCGGCCGTCGTCTCTCGGCGATGGGGCGCGGAAGCCGCGCCGTGCCGGAAGCTCAGCGGGTCGGAGGCGTGCTCGGCGGAGTCGTCGGCCGCGTCGTGGTCGGTCGAATCGCGGGAGTCGTGGTGCCGCCCTGCCGCTTCAGCTCGAGCTTCATGCACTGATACTCCTTGTTCGACTTGGGATCGGTGCAGAACATGTCGAGCACCATCGTGTTCGCGTCCGGGTAGGACTCGACCTCGCGCATCACGGTCTGCTTCTTGGTGACCGGGCAGTTGTAGGCGAACGACCAGTTGATCGTGCTGCCGTCCGAAGCGAGCTCGCCCGTGCCGGTCATGATGCCGGTCGAGTGGTTGTCGAACCACGAACCGACGAACTTCTTCGAGACGTTGTCGAAGCCGGAGAAGCCCAGGCCCTTGAAGGCGCCCATGCCCGGCATCTCGCCCGACATGTCGGACTGCACGTAACGGCCGTCCATGATCGACGTGATCACGCACACGCACTCGGTGGTCATGGGCTCGGTTCCCGGCGCCATCCACATCTTGTTCGTGCCCTTCCAGTTGCCCGCGTTCTTCGCGAGTCGCGCGTGCATCGGTCCCGGCGTGCCCGCCTCGATGCAGGCCTGCATGTCCTCGGGGGTCCAACCCGGAGGAAGCGGCGGCATTCCTTCACCCAGCGCGTCCTTCACCTTGTCCGCACCCTGCTGAAGCTTCTTCTGCGCGTCCTTGGTGATGTCGTCGACCTTCTGGCCGGTGGTACCGCCGCTCTTGGTCGTGCTCCCGGATCCCGTGCCCTGCTGCGGCGCGCTTCCGATGGCGAATGCGGTGCCGAGCGCGAGGGCCGCCAGCGCCGACGCGCCGACGAGCCTGCTCAACTTCGACTTGGTGCTCATGAGGTCCTCCGATGAATCTGATCGCTGTGCGATTGCCGGAACCGCGTTCCGGCGACGGCCGAGAGGCTACGCTCGCGCGTTGATGCGAACAAGACCCGAACAAGCGAATTGTTCGTGGTTGGCCGTTGCGGGCGCCGCAGCGGCGGTCCTGGCGGCGGAGGATGTGCCGATGCCGTTCATGGAACGGCGATTGCACTGGCTGGTCCTCGTCTCCCTGGCGCTCGCCGGTGTCGGGCTCATCCTGTGGGCATGGTTCGCCACGCGGCGCGGCCCGGACTCGCGACGCTGCCCGAAGTGCGACTTCGACATGCGTTCGACGCAGGGATTGCGCTGCAGCGAATGCGGGCGCGACGCGAAGAGCGAGTGGCATCTGCGTCGGTTGCCGGCGGGGACGCGGCGCTCGCTGATCGCTGCGGGCGCGTTCATGGCCGTCGTGTTTCCCGCGATTCGCGCCGTGCGCTGGTCGGAGGATCGAAACTGGACGCCCCCGCTTTCGCAATGGATCACCACCTCCACGCTTCGGCTCTCGAACGGAGCGACGATCGAGATCATGGCGCCGCGTCATCGTCGCGAGTGGGGCAATCGATTCGTCCTTCGGCCGCTGCGCGGCGAACCGATCGTGCACGAGAACGCTCGATTCGACGTCGATCCGCGGCGCACCAGGTTCCCGGCTCGCGTCGAGCGCGACGTGAACGGCGATGGGCTGCGCGATCTCGTGCTCATGGAGTATTCGGGCGGCGCCCATTGCTGCGAGACCTATCACCTGATCTCGCTGTGGGAGGACGGGTCGGCGCGCGAGATCGCCACGATCGATGCGGCGCACGGCGGTTCGTTCACGGATCTGAACCGCGATCGCGTCGACGAGTTCGTGATGCGCGACTGGTCGCTCGCATACGAGCTCGGCTGCTTCGCGTGCATCGAGCTGCCGATGGTCGTGCTGGGCTGGACCGGACACGGATACGAGATCGACACCAGCCAGATGACGAAGCCGCCGCCGGGCGCGGACGAGTTCGCGTCGCTGATGCGCAAGGTCGAGGGTCTTGCGCTCCTGGGGGCGATCGGTGCCGACTCGCGCTTCGATCCGGACGACGGAACGGTCATCGCGTCGAGCGACGAGCCTCAGCGCCGGCGATTTCGGCTGATTTCCGAGATGCTCCGACTGATCTACTCCGGCAATGCGGACGCGGCATGGCGGCTCTTCGACGAGCGCTGGCCGACGGAGCTCGAAGGCGAACGCGAGTCGCAGCGGACGGCCATCGTGGCGGCGCTCGCCAAGAGTGCGTATCGCCGGGAGATCGAGGCGATGCAGCGACGCGACCCCGACGCCGAAACCGAGGACGATGGCACGAACCGGAGCGCCGATGCGGCGAACGCACCGTAGGTTCACGGGCATGAGAAGCTCCGTCTCGCCGAGCGCCGCCGTGTTCGACTCGCCGACGCATTCGTCCGCGCGATGTCGCCGTCAACCGCCCGGTTCCCGCTGGCGGCAGACCGCGTACGCCGACGCGATCGTGCGCGCCTGCGAACGGATCGACCGAGCGGATCGCGCGCCGTCGCTCGCGCAGCTTGCGCGCGAGGCCGGACTCAGCCCGACGCAGTTCCGGCGGGTGTTCGCGGAGCGCACGGGACTGACGCCGAAGGCGTATTCGATGGCACGGCGCTCGAATCGAGTGCGGGCGGCCCTTGCGGACGGCGAAGGCGTCACGCGGGCGCTGCACGCCGCGGGATTCGGTTCGAGCAGCCGCTTCTACGAGCACGCCACGTCACTGCTCGGCATGGTTCCGTCGAGCTACCGGGCGGGCGCGCCGAGGGAGCGCATTCTCTTCGCGGTCGATCGATGCTCGCTCGGCGCGATCGTCGTCGCGGCGACCGCTCGCGGCGTCTGCGCGGTCGAGTTCGGGAGCGACCGCGAGTCGCTCGTTCGATCGCTGAAGCGCCGCTTCGATCGCGCCGACTTCGTCGAAGGAGACGGCGCATTCGGTTCGCTCGTGGCGCAGGTGATCGCGGCGGTGGAGGAGCCGGCGCGGGCGATCGAACTTCCGCTCGACGTGCGCGGCACCGCGTTCCAGCATCGCGTGTGGACGGCGCTTCGGCGCATTCCGCTCGGGTCGACGCGAAGCTACTCGCAGGTGGCGGCGTCGATCGGCGCCGTGAAGTCCGTGCGGGCGGTGGCCGCCGCGTGCGCCGCGAACCCCGCGGCGATCGTCGTGCCGTGCCATCGCGTGATCGGCGCCGACGGCTCGCTCACCGGCTATCGCTGGGGCGTGGAGCGCAAGCGAGAGTTGCTGGATCGCGAGCGGCGCGACGCGACCCTCGCGCGACGCACGCCGGCGCCGCGCCGGAGGGCGACGCGCCGGCGCCGCCCGATCGGCGCCGCGAACGCTCGCGGCGACTGAGCGGCGTGCTCGACCGCCACGGCCTCACTTCGACGGCTTGAGGAACGCCACGCGCCGCCCGGGCTCATCGATCACGACCACGAAGTTGCGCATGATGCCCATGCCGACGAGTCCCGCCGATCCGCCCAGGTGCTTCGAGACGCCGTCT
>VGXK01000280.1 GCA_016873355.1 Phycisphaerae bacterium
TCGTTCGTTCGCCCGTGCGAGTCGCCGTGCCTCGGCGTCGCGCTCCAGCCGGATCGCCATCGCCTGCGCCAGCAGCTTCGTGCGCCGGCGATCGCCGTCCCCGACCGGCCGCGAATCCGCCTCCGACCTCGTCTCCGCGTACGCGCGCACCGCGGCGGCGCCCTGGAGCGTCGCTTCCCGCTCGCTCGTGCCCGCGGCCGAGATCGACGCCACGTCGGCGGCGGGGCCGGCCAGCAGCTCGTGCACGGTGCGGCGGCCGAGGAAGAGGAAGCCTTCGCGCCGCGATCGCACCGCATGAACGAGCGCGTCGGGACCGAAGTCCCGGCGCGCGGCATCCATGCAAGCTTCGAGCGAATGCGCCTTGTATCGCCTCAACCTGCCCATGACGCCCTCCATGGCTTCATGCTCGGGTTCCGACCACGATGTCGGCGGGAGTCGGCGTCATGCCGCCACCTGCGCCGCGGGTTGTTCGAGTTGTACCAGCCCCACCGATTCGATGTCGACCCCGCGAGCGAGCTCGTTGTAGCCGAGCACCGCGACACCCGGAATGTGCGGCGCGAGAATCTGCCGAACGGTCGAGCGCACGCCCGGGCCGGTGACGACGACGACGGGACGACCGGCGGCGGCGAGCGTCTTGGCCGTCTCGGCGACTGCGCGGGCGAGCTTGGCGCCGAGCGCGGGCGGCACGCTCACCGCCGTTCCCACGCTGCTCCGCTCGATGTGCGCGGCGATCCGTCCCTCCGCCGCCGGATCGAGCGTGACGCAGTGAAGTCGCTGGCGGCCGTCGGGATCGAGCTCGGCGTACTGCTGGCAGATCGTGCGCCGAAGCGAGTTTCGCGCGTACTCGACGAGCACGTCGGGATCACGCGTCTGCCCGATCCAGTCGGAGATCGATTCGAGGATCGATTCGAGGTCGCGGATGGGAACTCGCTCGCGAAGCAGCGATTGCAGCACCTTCTGCAGCTCGGCGGGCTTGACCACCGCGGGAACCGTCTCCTCGACGAGTTTCGGCGCGCGGGCCTTGAGCGATTGCAGCAGTCCCGCCACCTCCTCGCGCGAGAGCAGCTCGTCCGCGTGCTCGCGGACGAGCTCGACGAGATGCGTGGCCACCACGCTCGACGGCTCGACGACCGTGTAGTGCAGGCTCTCGGCGCGGCTCCGCAGGTCGGGCTCGATCCAGATGGCGTCGAGGCCGAAGGCGGGCTCGCGGCCCGGAACTCCCTCGATCGCCACGCGCGCCACCCCCGAGTCCATGGCCATGAGTCGATCGGGATGGACCGTTCCCTCGCCGATCGCGGCGCCTCGCAGCCGGATGCGGTAGGCGTTCGGCGGGAGCCTCACGTTGTCTCGAATGCGAACCGGAGGAATGACCAGCCCAAGTTCGGCGGCAAGCTGCCTGCGAACACCGCCCACGCGGTCGAGCAGGTCGCCTCCGCTCGGGGCGTCGACCAGGCGGACGAGTCCGTAGCCGATCTCGATCTCGAGGGCGTCGACGCCGGAGTCGCCGGCGGGTGGAGGCGTGGTGGCGGCGGAGGCGCTCTCCTCCCTCGAGGCGGCGGCCTTGCGTCTCAGGGCTCGGCCTGCAGCGAGCGCCAGGGCCCCCGTCACCGCACCGCCGATCAGGAGCGGCAGCGCCGGAAGCGGCGTGGCGGCCATGAGGAAGAGGAAGCCGCTGATCATCCAGAGCGCCACCGGCTGGCCGCCGATCTGGGCGGGAATCTCGCTGCCGATCGTGCGTCCGCCGCCGGCCCGGGCGACGATCAGACCCGCCGCCACCGCCACGATGAAGGCCGGGATTTGACTGACCAGCCCATCGCCGATCGCCAGAAGCGAGAACGTCTTCAGTGATTCGCCGGGCGACCACCCCTTCTGCAGCGTGGCGATCGCGAAGCCGCCGACCACGTTCACGATCGTGATGACGATGCCCGCGATGGCGTCGCCGCGCACGAACTTGCTGGCGCCGTCCATGGCGCCGTAGAAGTCCGCCTCGCGCATGATCTCCTCGCGGCGCCGGCGAGCCTCCTTCTCGTCGATCGCGCCCGAGGAGAGCTCGGCGTCGATCGCCATCTGCTTGCCGGGCAGCGCGTCGAGCGCGAATCTCGCGGCGACTTCGCTCATTCGCGTGGCGCCCTTCGTGATCACCACGAACTGCACCACCACGAGAATCACGAAGACGACGGCGCCGACGATCACGTTGCTGCCGGCCACGACGCTCGCGAACGCCTCGATCACATGACCCGCGACGCCGCTCGCGGCGGCGGGCGTGGGCGCATCCATGCCCAGGATCAGCCGCGTCGACGCGACGTTGAGCACGAGCCGCAGCAGCGTCGTTCCGAGCAGGAGCGCCGGGAAGACGCTGAAGTCGAGCGGCTTCCGCATGGTGATGACGGTGAGCAGCACGATCGCCGACAGCGCGATGTTCCCGCAGAGCAGCAGGTCCATCATCCAGGTCGGCATCGGGATGACGAGCACCACGACGAGTCCGAGGAACGCGCACGGCACCACGAGATCGCGCCGCGCGGAGAGCCATTCGAGCGCGCGTCGAAGCGTCATGCCGCCACCCGGCCCTTCAGCCGATAGACGAAGGCGAGCACTTCAGCCACCGCCTTCCAGAGCGACGGCGGGACTTCGCGGCCCACGTCGGCCTGCTTCCAGAGCGCCCGCGCCAGCGACTTGCGCTCGATCACGGGCACGCCGTGCCGCAGCGCGAGCGTTCGGATCCGAAGCGCGAGCTCCTCCGTGCCCATCGCCGTCACGATCGGCGCGCGATGCGTGCCCGATCGGTACGCGATCGCCACCGAGATGTGCTCGGGGTTCGTGATGATCGCATCCGACTTCGGCACCGCGCTGTTCACCTGGTGCATGGCGATCTGCCGCGCCATCTGGCGCCGGCGCTGGCGCATCTCCGGATCGCCTTCCGCCTGCCGCATCTCGTCCTTGAGCTCCTCGCGCGTCATGCGGAGCCGGCGCCGCCAGCGCCAGCGCTGCCAGAACCAGTCGATCGCCGCAAGCGCCAGCAGAAGCGCCGCCGCGCGACCCGCCACGAGCAGCGCCATCTCGCCGAGCCGCCGATACGCGGGCCCCGACTCGAGCGCGGGAAGCGTGGCGATCGCCTCCGCCACGCTCCAGGCGCTCCAGAGCGCCACCCCCAGCACCAGCAGCGCCTTCGCCGCGTCGAGCACCAGGCGCATGAGCGTGTCGAGGTCGACGAGCCGCTTCACGCCCCGGATCGGATCGATGCGCGAGAGGTCGGGCGCGAGCCGCTGCGGCACGGCGCGGAAGCCGACCTGCGCCAATCCCGCGAGCAGCGCCGCGACGAAGGGAACCGCCGCGAGCGGAAGCGCGAGCAGCAGGAACCACCTCGCCGCCGCGTGCAGCGCCGACGCGAGCGATCCGCCTTCGGCGGCGAGCGCCGACGGATCGAGCAGCATCCGCAGCATGCGAAGCCCGCCCTCCCACGCGATCGGCACGAGCACGATCGCCGCGAGCGTCGCCGCCACGAGCACGATCGCGCCGGTCGCCTCGGCGCTTCGCGCCACATCGCCCGACTCGCGAGCGTCCTGAAGGCGCTTCGGCGTGGGTTCGATCGTGCGCTCGCCGAGATCCTCGCGCATGGATCAGATGCCGCCTCCCGCGGCGAGTGGAACGCGGGCCGCGTTCGCGGCGCCGAGCGCGGCCGCGCCCGTGCCGCCCACGGCGAATTCGCGGATCGTGTCGAGCGACTGCTGCACGAACTCGTCGAGCGCCATGCGCACCACGCCCACGCCGAGCG
>VGXK01000281.1 GCA_016873355.1 Phycisphaerae bacterium
TCGCGGTGGAGCCGTTCCGCATCAACGGCGTCGACGCGCCCCCGCTGCTGCTCGGCGTCGTCGTCCTGCTCGCACTGGAACTGCTTCTGGCACACACGCGACTTCGCATGCTGACCTGAGTCGAACGACATGGACTTCGAATTCGCACGACCCTCCGCCGCCCTGATCCTGCTCGGCATCGCCGCGCTCGTGCTCGTGGCGGCGTGGCGGCAGCGGGCGCGAGTGCGAGCATGGACTCGATTCGCCGACTCGGGACTCTGGGCGCGGATCGCGCGAGGCACCTCGGCGTGGCGACCCTTCCTCCGCGCGATGGCGGTGGCGGCGGCGCTCGCCGCGACGGTCGTGGCGCTCATGGATCCGCGGTGGGGGCTGCGCGTCGAGGAGGTGCCCCGTAGCGGACTCGACTGCTACTTCCTCGTCGACGTGAGCCGCTCGATGCTTGCCGAGGACGCCACGCCGAATCGACTCGAGCGCGCGAAGCAGTTCGTCGCCGACGCGCTCGATCGGGCGGCCGGCGATCGCGTCGGCCTGATCGAATTCGCCGGCATTCCGTCGATCCGCGTGCCGCTCACGCTCAACTACGGCGCGTTCCGGAGCGTGCTGCGGGAGCTTGCGCCGCAGTCGGCCGGACGCGGCGGCACGGAACTCGCCGGCGCGATCGAGATGGCGATGGCGAGCTTCCCGAAGGAGACGGCCTCGCCGCGCGTGATCGTGATCCTCTCCGACGGCGAGGACATGGGCGAAGACCCCGTCGCGGTGGCGGAGCAGGCGCGCGAAGAGGGAATCACGATCTTCACCGTCGGTCTCGGCGACGTCGCCGAGGGCGGCCGCATTCCGGTCGATCGAGCCGGTCAGCGAGCGTGGCTCGTGCACGACGGACAGGAAGTGTGGAGTCGCATGAACCCCGACCTGCTCGCGCGCGTGGCGGACGCGGGCGGCGGATCGTTCCTGCGACTCGGCACGGCGCAGACGGATTTCGGGCAGGTCTACGAGCAGACCGTGGGTCGGCTCGAGCGCTCGGAGCTCGAGAGCGGCGTGGTGCAGCGGCGGACCGCGCGCTACGCGTGGTTCGCGGGATTGGCGCTGGCGCTGCTTCTCTCGGAGTCGCTCGTCGGCGATCGGCGCGGAGCGGCGACCTCGCGGCGCACGGGAGGTGCGGCATGATCGACGCGTCGACCATCGCGGCGTGGTCGATCGCCGCGGCGCTGGGCCTGACGCAGGCGGGCGGCACGACGAGCGCGCCGGCGGCGTCGAGGCCGACGACGGCGCCGGTGCCCAAGGCGCCGGCGGCGCCTCCCCCGTCCAGCGGCGCACCGACGGTGCCGACGACGGACGCTCCATCGCCCTCGGACGAGTCGGCATCGACGCTCGCGCCGCCGCCGGTCGCCGAGGATCGCAAGCCCGCCGAGATCGAGCGAGAGTTCCGCAGCGCCGTCGCCGAGGCCGAGCGAGCCTGGCGGGAGCAGGATCTCGAAACGGCTCGCGCCGCCTATCGGCGCGCGCTCGAGCTTCGTCCCGAGGCGACCGAGCTGATCTACAACCTCGGCGTCGCCGACTACGCCGCCGGCGATTTCGAGAGCGCCCAGGAGCACTTCGCCCGGTCGGCCCAGTCGCCCGACGCGAACCTGGCCGCGAAGTCCATGTACAACCGCGGTCGCACCGTGATCGACGCGGGCGATGCGGCGCCGAAGACTCCCGACGGCGCGTCGAAGGGTCCCGACCCGGAGCAGTTGAAGAGCGCCATCGAGCAGGTTCGCAAGGCGCTCACGCACTTCAAGGATTCGAGCGCCGCCGATCCGGCCGATCGCGACGCCCGCATCAATGCGGAGGCAACGCTCCGATTGCTGCGCGAACTCGAGCAGAAGCAGCAGGAACAGCAGCAGCAACAGCAACAGCAGGATCGGAACGAGGATCAGCAGCAGCAGGATCAGCAGCAGTCACAGGACCAGCAGAAGCAGAACGAGCAGCCGAAGCAGGACCAGGAGCAGAAGCAGGAACAGGATCAGCAGCAGCAGAGTCAGGATCAGCAGCAGAAGTCACAAAGTCAGAACGATTCCCGGAGCCGCGATCAGCAGCAGAAGAACGAGCAGGAACAGAAGGACGAGCAACAGAACCAGGGGAAGTCGCAGGATCAGAAGCAGCAGGATCAGCAGAAGCAGGACCAGAAGCAGGATCAACAGAAGCAGGACCAACAGAAGCAGGATCAGCAGAAGCAGGACCAGCAGAAGCAGGACCAGCAGAAACAGGACCAGCAGAAACAGGACCAGAATCGGCAGCAGCAGCAGCAGCCGGAAGAGCCAAGGCCGGAACAACCCGATCAACAGCAGCCCCAGCAGCAGCAGTCCCAGCAGAAGCAGCAGAGCGGTCAGGGCGGCGGCCAGACCTCGCCGCCGCAGAACGAGTCGGGAGAGGGACAACCCGAAGGCGAACCTCGCGAGACGATGAATCGACAGGAGGCGGAACGATTGCTCCAGCTCGTGCGTGACAAGGAGAAGAAGCGTCGGGAGGCGCAGAACTCGCAGGGGCGGCTTCGACAGGCGCCCGCGGCTCGGGACTGGTGATCATGCTCGAACGATTTCGGCCATCTCGAGTGCTCGCGCTGGTCGCCGCGCTGCTCGCGCTTGGGGCGACCCATCTCGCGTCCGCGCTGCAGACGCGCTCGAGCAACACACCGCGTGCCGAGGTCGAAATCACCTATCCGATGCCGCGCGTCGTCGTCGGCGACGTGTTCGCGATCACCTTCGGAATCACGAACGCCTCCACGATCGAGGAGCCGCGCGTGCCGTCGGTCCCCGGATTGCGCAGCCAGGTGCGGCAGACGCACGGATCGTCGTTCGAGGGCACCTTGAACGGGCGCAAGATCCGGCAGTCGAGCGTGGGCTTCGACGTGCTCTTCGTGGCGGAGCAGCCCGGGACCTACGAACTGCCGCGCGCTCGCATCGTCGTGGACGGTCTCACCTACGAAAGCAAGCCCTTCACGGTCGAAGTGCTCGGCTTCGACACGAGTTCGTCCGTTCGCGCGGAACTGATCGCCTCGCCGCAGAGTCCCGTCGTCGGGCAGAACCTCTCGATCCGCCTGCGCGTCTGGCTCAAGCCGTTCCGCACCGGACGGCTCGGATTCGGCGTCGATCAGCAGTGGAACCACTCGATCAAGGCGCGCGAGTCGCGCTGGGGCATCTTCCAGGGCGCGGCCGAGCAGTACTACCGGGATCTGCGCTGGCGCATTCCGCCCCGCGTGGAGCGCGACGAGGACGGAGGCGAGTGGTACGTCTACGAGCTCGAAGCGAGCGCGTCGGCCGATCGCCCGGGACCGCTCGATCTCGGAGAGATCGAGCTTCGCGTGGGCGTGCAGCGCGCCAACGGAGGCGAACGGCAGTTCTCGATCGTGCCGACGCCGCCGCCGATCGTCGTCGAGCCGGTGCCGACCGAAGGCCGCCCCGCCGACTTCACGGGGGCCGTCGGCGATTTCGAGTTCGAAGCGCGGGTGAAGCCCTCGCGCGCCGGCGTCGGCGATCCGATGACGCTCACGCTCGTGGTCGTCGATCGCACGCCGGGCGGAGCGGATCTCGCGCGCCTGCTTCCGCCGTCGCTCGTGGAGCAGCCCGAACTCGCGCGCTCGTTCCGCGTTCCCGACGAGCCGCTCGCGGGCACGGTGAACGGGCGCACGAAGGTCTTCACGCAGACGATCCGGCCGCTCTCGGAGCGCGTGACGGATGTGCCGGCGCTCTCGTTCAGTTTCTTCGATCCCGCGGAGAGAGAGTTCC
>VGXK01000282.1 GCA_016873355.1 Phycisphaerae bacterium
CGTCGATGCGTCGGCAGGCGTCGGCGCCTCCGGAGCTGCCGGCGGCGCCGGAATGCTCAAGGGCAGCGGGCCGCTCGCGGGCGGCGGTTCGGGCGGCGGCGTGGGCACCGGCCGCGGCGCATGCACGGTTCCCGAGTACATGACGATCGCGGCGCGGTCGCGGTCCTCCGGCCGAAGCTCGGTGGCGGTGCCGCTCTGCACCGAGATCACGCAGATGCGCAGGCCGCCGTCGCGTGCATGCAGCTCTTCGACCAGCCCTCCGGTGAAGTCGCTGTGAAACTGTCCGACGAGGTGGACCACCTTGTTCGCTGCGGGGGCGCCGCCCGGCGGCGCCCCGCCGCCGCCTCGCGCGCGCACGATCGACGCCGCCATCGTCGAGTCCCAGAGCGACTGGCTGCGGAATCCGGCGGCGAGACCCTCGTCGCTCGCAGGCTCGTCGCCGTGACCGTGCCGGATCACCTCGTCGAAGCGCGCGCGGTAGGCGGGCTTGTCGAGCCGGCGCGGGAAGTCGAAGAGCGCACGCTCCTCCGGCGGCAGCGCCGCAAGCGCCTCGTAGCCTTCGAGCCGCGCCTGGCGCACGAATCTCCGCGGCGAATTCGCGGCGATCACGCGCGAGCCGGAGACCTTCGCGGCGTCGATCATCGGCTGGTACCAGAGCACCCACGTGTCCTTGCCGGCCCAATGGCGCGAGCCGGTGCGCTCCATGAACTCATCGACCTCGATGACGCCGCGCAGGTAGTCGTCGACGGCGGGCTGCTCGTCGCGCTCGAGCATCTCCATGGAAAGCGCCGTGCGCGGGAAGCGCGCCATCGTCTCCTCCACGATCGCCAGCTGCACCGCGTGCGCCACCGCGTCGTCGTGGCGCTCGCCGATCACGATCACGTCGGCCCAGTCGACCGCCTGCGAGAGATCGAACCAGGTGAGCACGGTGCCGCGCGTGCCGTCGAACATCGGCAATCCGCGCGGCGCGAAGGGGTCGCTCGGAACGGTCGCCCATCCGGGCCTGGGATCCTGGAACGGGTTGCCGAACGGATCGAGGTTCGAGCAGCCGGCCGAGGCGCCGAGCACCCCGATCAGCGCGGCGCTCCGCCCGAGCACCGAGCGAGGTCGAGAACGATGGGTGCGGTTCCTCGGAATCTCGCGATCGCGCGGCATGGGTGCAGCTTCCACGCTTGCGGCCGCTTGGGCAAGTTCGATCCCGGGCTACACTCGGAACCGCCGCGTCCTCGGTGGTCGGGGGTCGGCGCCGTTCGGCGCCGGTCGACCGACGCGGCGGAAGGAGCCCGACCATGTTCGTTGCCGATCTTCCTCCCGCGCCCGCCGTCGGCGACTCGATCGTTCGAGTCACGCCGCGGGATCTCCGTGACCTGCGACTGGCGCTCGCCCGCACGCAGGACATCTGGAGCCACGCGATGCGGAATGGAGAAATCGACCTGCGCCTCTCGCGGGACGCGATCGAGTCGCTCGCGAGGTCGGGGGTGCCCATCGAGATCCTCATCGACGACGTCGACGCGATGATCGCATCGCAGGCGGCGGAGCGAGCGGCGCGCCGAGCCGCCGGCGCCGAAGGCGGCATCGCCGGCGACGACTGGTGGGCGGACGTGAAGGACCTTGCCCAGGTCCACGCGAAGCTCGACGAGTGGATCGCGGATCATCCCGAGCTCGTCTCGCCCGTGCTCCTCGGCACGAGCCTCGAAGGACGGCCGATCCGCGGCGTGCGCATCTCGTCGCAACCGGTCGGCGCCGACCTTCCCGCGTTCCTCTTCAACGCGTGCCAGCATGCGCGCGAGTGGGCGACGCCGATGACGGCGATGCTCATCGGGCAGGAACTCATCGACGGCGCCGGCGGCGATCCGCGCATTCAGACGATCCTCTCGCAGTGCGAAGTGATCATCGTGCCGGTGGTCAATCCCGACGGCTACCACTTCAGCTGGGTCGACACGCGGCTCTGGCGAAAGAACCGGCGCGACAACGGCGACGGCACGTTCGGCGTCGATCTCAATCGCAACTGGGGCTACGAGTGGGGCGGCCAGGGTTCGAGCGGCAATCCGAACAGCGAGACCTATCGAGGCACCGCGCCGTTCAGCGAGCCCGAGACGCAGGCCATGCGCGACTTCATCCTCGGTCACGGTCGCGTCGTGGGAAACATCGACTTCCACAGCTACAGCCAGCTCATTCTCTGGCCGTGGGGATGGACGCAGGAGCTGTCGATCGATCAGCCGCTGTTCGTCGAGCTCGGCGCGGCGATGCAGGCCGCGATCGACTCGGTGCACGGCAGGTTCTACGAGCCGGGGCCGATCTACACCACGATCTATCCCGCCGCGGGCGGAAGCGTCGACTGGTGCTACGGCGGCGCGGGCGTCTTCGCCACCACGGTCGAGGTGCGCGACACGGGCGCGTACGGATTCCTGATCCCGGCCGCGGAAGTGCGGCCATGCGCGGAGGAGAACACGGCGGCGGCGCTCTCGCTCATCGAGACGCTGCTCGTGCCGGCGTTCATGGCGGCGGATCCCGAGTTCCCGACGCTGGTGCCGGCCGACACGCCGGCGCCGGTGTCGATCTACGCGGTGCCGCTCGCGGACGCATTCGACGGGACGCCGACGCTTCGCGCACGCGTGGGAACGAGCGCCGACTTCGAGTCGATCCCGATGTCGGCCCTCGGCGACGATCGCTACGAGGCGATGCTCCCTTCGGCGCCGTGCGGCGCCGTGATCGAGTTCTATTTCGAGTGGAACGGCGACTCGCTCACGGCGAGATTGCCCGGTGCGGCGCCCGCGGAGCTGTTCGGCGCCGGGACGACCGAGTTGTCGCAGGTCCACGGCGATTCCATGGAAACGGACCTCGGCTGGACCGTGGGCGCCGCCGGCGACAACGCCACGAGCGGACAGTGGGTGCGAGTCGATCCGAACGGAACGACCGCGCAGCCCGAGGACGATCACACGCCCGGCGGCACGATCTGCTGGGTGACGGGGCAGGGCGTGCCGGGCGGCGCGGCGGGCGCCGCCGATGTCGACAACGGAATCACGACGCTCGTGTCGCCGCTGCTCGACGGCGGTGATCCGAACTCGGTGCTGCGCTACTGGCGCTGGTACTCGAACAACCAGGGCGCGGCGCCGAATTCCGACTCGATGCTCGTCGAAGTCTCGACCGACGGCGCGACCTGGACCCTGATCGAGGAGGTCTCGACGAGCGCGAACGCGTGGATCGAGGCGAGCTTCGCGATGGGCGACATCGTGTCGCCGCCCGGGCCGTTCCGCGTGCGCTTCGTGGCGCGGGATCTCAACGCCGGCTCGCTCGTGGAAGCGGCGATCGACGATCTTTCGATCGAGGGGCCGTCGTGCGCGGTGAACGCCGCCGACTTCAACCAGGACGGCGTCGTGGACGGCGACGATCTCGGCACGCTGCTCGGGCAGTGGGGCAAGTGCGTCGGTTGTCCTGCGGATCTGAACGGCGACGGCGTCGTGGACGGCGACGATCTCGGCGCGTTGCTCGGCGAGTGGAGCTGAGCGGCGTCGGCCGCGGCGAATCGCGTTGCGCTGCGCGGAATCCGTCGCGACACTCGTGCGGGCCGCGAAGCGAAGCATCTCGATCGATGGAGAGCCGCGGGTGACCGTGTGAAACTCATGTTCCTGTCGCTCCCCGACTCCAACGCGGCCATTCGGCGCGTGCGAACGCGCGTGGCGATCTGGCGGGCTGCGACTTCGTGTGGCATCGTCGGGCTCCATCGGCGGATCCTCAAGATCCGCCTGCTTC
>VGXK01000283.1 GCA_016873355.1 Phycisphaerae bacterium
TCGCCGCGCTCGTCATGAGGATCGGGCGCAGCCGCGTGCCCGCCGCCTCGCGCACCGCCGCCACACGAAGTCGCAGCCCGCCAGATCGCACCGAATGAGGAGGAACCGCTCTCGACGATGAGAACGCCGTTCTTGGCCACGAGTCCGACGAGCCTGGTTTGTCCCACCTGCGAGGAGATGTTGATCGTGGTCCAGCCCAGGAACGCAGAGACGAGGGCGCCCGAGATCGCCAGCGGCACCGAACCGAGCAGCACGATGAGCGGATCGCGGAAGCTGCCGAACTGCGCCGCGAGCACCAGGGAGATGAGCAGCAGCGCGAAGCCGAGCGTCACCGCGAGCGAGGAGCCTTCCTGCGTGATCGGACGGCTCTCGCCCGCGTCGTCGAGCGTGTCGCCGGCGGGCAGGATCTTCTCCGCCGCGTCGACGAGCGTTCGAGCGCCTTCGCCGGGCCGGCAATCTCGAGCTCGCCGAACCCGGCGAGATCATCGAGCAGTTCCTCATCAGGAAGGCGAGCGCATCGAACCTGCCGCGGATCGACGGAGTCCTCGGCCTCTCGATGCTGATCGCCCTTGTCGCGACGGGCGTGGTCCTGACCTGGAAGTTCGATGTCTCGCGCCGACGATCGGCGCGGCGCCGACCGCGTGCGGCGCGGCACTGGGAGCATGCGGAGCGACGCCGCCGTCACCCGTTCATCTTGCTCATCTGGAAGATGGGCAGGAGCATCGCCGACGCGATGCCGCCGACGAGCACGCCCATGCCCACGATCATGATCGGCTCGATCATGGAGGTGGTGCTCTTGATGGCGATCTCGAGATCCTCCTCCGCGTAGATCGCGATGTTGCCGAGCACCTCCGGCAGCCGACCGCTGCGCTCGCCGGCGTTGAACATCGCCGAAACATTGCCCGGGATGAACCACGCCTCCCTCAGCGCGGTGGCCATGTCCTGACCGCGCTCGATTCGATCGCGGAGCTGATCCCACATGCCGGCGTAGCGCGTGTTCGCGGTGACCGCGCGGCAGATCTCGACCACTTCGAGCAGGCTCACGCCGGCGGCGAGCAGCGTGGCCATGGTGCTCGCCATGCGCGTGAGATACATCTGGCGGAACATGCCGCCGATGAGCGGCGCGCGGATCTTGAGCAGGTCCACGATCTCGCGGCCCTTCGGCGTGCGCGTTCCCACGACGAGCGACACGACGACTCCGATCAGCACCGGGATGTAGATCTTCCACTGGTTCTGAAGGAAGTCGCTGATGCCCACGAGCAGCTTCGTTGGCGCCGGCAGCCGATCGCCCTGCGCGCTGAAGATCGGCATGAACTTGGGCAGCACGAAGAGCATGATCACGAGCACGGCGCCCACGGCGACCGAGGCCATGATGGCGGGATAGGTCATGGCGCCCTTCACCTGGCGCACGGTCTTGCGCTCGCGCGCGAGATCCTTCGACACGCGCGAGAGCATCTCGTCGAGCATGCCGCTCGCTTCGGCGGCGCGCATGAGGCTGACCAGGATCGGCGGAAAGACCTTCGGCCACTTCGAGAGGCACTTCGAGAAGTCCTCTCCCTCGCAGACCTCGTCGTGGATGCGGGTGACGATCTCCTTCACCTCGCGCCGGCGAGCCTGGTCCGCGAACGTCTTGAGCGCCTCCGCGAGCGGCACGCCGGTCTTGAGCATGACCGCAAGCTGCTGGCAGAGCGCCACGACGTCGTCCTTCTTGAACCCGGCGGAGAGGCGGTTGACGCTCGCTCCGAGCGCCACGCCGAGCGGCGCGTCCGAATCGGTGAGATCGACCGAGAGCACCACGAGTCCCTGGCGCCGCAGCTCGCGCACCGCGTGAGCGTGCGACGGCGCCTCGAGCACGCCGCGGATCACCTCCGCGCCGCGCTTGGCGCGGTAGCCGAAGCGGTTCAGCGCGGCGCCCGAATCGGCGCCGCGGGAAGGCTTGGTCGCAAGCGCCGCGCCGCCCGAGTCCCGTTCAGCCGCGGCAGGCACCGTGCACCTCCTCCGTGTTCGTCAATCCGAGCAGCACCTTCTTCATGCCGTCGTCCCAGAGCGTCTCGAAGCCATGCTTCTCGAGCAGCCTTCGAATCGCCGCCGGTTCCGCGCGGGCGCTGATCGCGTCGAGCATCTCGTCGTTCGGGATGAAGAGCTCGTAGAGGCCCACGCGCCCGGACAGTCCGGTGTCGCGGCACTTGCGGCAGCCGGTGCCGCGGTAGAGCTTCGTGCAGCCGTCGGCGTGCCTGCCGAGCGCGCTTCGCTGCGCCGCGTCCGGTTCGAACTCCACGCGGCATTGCGGACAGATGCGGCGCACGAGCCGCTGCGCGAGCACGCCCTTGAGCGACGCGGCCACGAGAAACGGCTCCACGCCGAGATTCTCGAGTCGCGTGACCGCGCTCGGCGCGTCGTTCGTGTGCAGCGTGCTCAGCACCAGGTGGCCCGTGAGCGCCGCCTGCACGGCGATCTGACCCGTCTCCCCGTCGCGGATCTCGCCGACCATCACGGTGTCGGGGTCCTGCCGCAGCAGCGCCCGCAGCGCGCCGGCGAAGGTGAAGCCCGCCTTCGGATTCACCTGCGCCTGGTGCACGCCGACGAGATTGCTCTCGATCGGATCCTCGACCGTCGAGACGTTCGTCGTCTCCGTGTCGAAGGTGGAGAGCGCCGCGTAGAGCGTGGTGCTCTTTCCCGAGCCCGTCGGTCCGGTCACGAGCACGATGCCGTGCGGCAACTCGATGAGCGCCTTGAACTTCGCGAGCATCTCCGGCCGGAAACCGAGCTTCTCGAGCGTCGGCCGATTGCCGCCGCCGTCGACCACTCGCATGACGACCTTCTCGCCGAACTTGCCGGGAAGCGTGGAGACGCGAAGGTCCACGGGTCGGCCGTCCACCTTCACGCTGATCTCGCCGTCCTGCGGCACACGGCGCTCGCTGATGTCGAGACGCGCCATGATCTTGATGCGGCTCGCCACCGCCGCATGCATGCGGTACGGGGGCTTCACCTTCGTGAAGAGCGCGCCGTCCACGCGGAAGCGCACGCGCAGCACGCCGTCGTCGGGTTCGATGTGAATGTCGCTGGCGCCCTCCTTGACGGCCGAGCAGATGACCTTGTTCACGAGCTTGACGACGGGGCCGGCGTCGGCGTCCGCATCCTCGCCGGCGATCTCCGATTCGTTCGCCTCCGAGAGCGCGAAATCGTCCTCCCCCACGTCGTCGAGGATCTCCGTCTGGATCTCCGGCGACTCCGCGGGAGCGCTGCCGATCGCGGCGTCGATGCGATCGAGCGGACTCGCCACGAAGCGGACACGAAAGCCCGTGACCTTTTCGATCTGCTCGCGCACGAAGAAGTTCTGCGGCTCGTTCGTGGCGACGACAAGCTCTCCCTTGTCGAGCGACAACGGCAGAACGTGGAGGTCGCGGCGAAGCTGCTCCGGAATGAGCGCGAGCGCGCCCGGCTCTGCGATCGCCGCCGGATCGTCGACGAAGTCGATGCCGCGGCTGGCCGCGACCGCGCGGAGCAGCGTGTCCGGCTCGACGAGGCCCATGCCGATGAGGATTTCGCCGAGCATCAGCCGCTGGCCGCCCTGCGCCTGGCGCTCGAGCCCGTCCTTGAGCTGGAGCTCCGTGATGGCGCCCATGTCGACGAGCACCTGGCCGAGCGGCGCCGTGGGTCGATCGGTCACGCGATCGTTCGCCCGCTCGCCGCGACCGCGCGCGAGTGCCTCCCGACGCTCGGGACTGATGCCGGAACGTCCGCCGCTT
>VGXK01000284.1 GCA_016873355.1 Phycisphaerae bacterium
GCGCGGGCGGCCGCGGCGATTGCACCGCGTCCGCGTCGGGTGTCGATATCGCCAGCATGCGGCGACGCTGGCGAGCGATGCAACGAGTGGTCGGAACGGCCCTTTTCGCCTCGCTCGGCCTCGGGTGCGATCCGCGTCCGCCGCTACGAGATCCTCTGACCCTGCACAATCCGTTTCCATCGACCCAGCTCTGGGCCGTCGCGCCGTTCTCGAACGAGTCCGGCGTCTCCCACGCGGACGGCTCCCGAGTCGCCGACCAGTTCGTGAAGGTGATCGAGGAGACGGAGGGACTGTCCTGCGTGGCGCTCAACCGCACGCTTGCCGCAATGCAGACCCTCGGAATGCGGGCGGTGCGGACCGATGCGGACGCGGTGACGCTGCTCGAGGCGATGGGAGTCGATGGACTCGTGATCGGGACCATTTCGATGTGGGATCCCTATCCACCGCCCAAGATTGGACTTGCGGCTCAGCTCTACGTTCGCCCAGGGATGACGAACCCGGCCACTTTCCAGCCGATCGATCCGGCCGTCCCGGCTTCAGCGGCAAGCGGATCCTTCGACGCCTCGAACCACGCAACGCTCGCGGCGCTTCGTCGCTACTCGGATGCAAGGCACCAACCAGGCGGACCTTACGGCGACGAAATCTATCTCGTCGAGATGAGCCGCTACGCCGAATTCGCCTCTCACGAGATTCTTGCGCGAATCCTCCAGTCGCTGTTGCCACCGCCCTGCAGGTGAGTCCTAGAATCGCGACTACGATCGGTCGGGCGCACATCGCCTTGCCGGTCGAGAGTAGCGGGAGAACGGCAGATGACCGGAAACTCGACCATTATCGACTCCGTGCCTGGGGCGGTATGGTCGCGCCCAGCCGGGATCCCACATTTCAGTGGGCGATGTGGTTTCGGCTCAGGTCGCTGCCGCGAGAGTCCGATTGAAAGTGGCATTATCGACCACGATCAGCCGGACTGAGGAGGCATCCAGTGCACACGAATCTTCCAGTCGTCGAGAAGTTCCTTTCGTACCTGACGGACGAGCGACACTTCAGTCCCTACACCAGCCGTTGCTACGGACTGGATCTGCGCCAATACACCGACTTCATCGCGGGAGAGACCGGCTTGAGCTGGGATCCGGCGAAGGAGGGAGCGGCGACCCGTCCGCTCGGCGCCGACCCCAAGGGGACCACGCTGACCGGTCGCCTTCTCGCCGCCGACGTCGAAGTGATCCGACAGTTCCTCGCCCGACTCTCCGAGCAGGGGTACTCCGCCGCCACCATGGCGCGGAAGATCGCCACGCTGCGATCGTTCCACCGATGGGCCGAGAGGACGGGCTGGGTCCAGAGCAACCCGATGGTGCTCATTCGCACCCCCAAGCAATCGAAGCGCCTGCCGAAGGCGATCACGGTCGACCAGATCGAAAAGCTGCTGGCGGCGCCGAACGACGCGGACATCCTCGGTGCGCGAGATCGGGCCATTCTCGAGACGCTCTATTCGACGGGCATGCGCGTGAGCGAGGTGGTGGGCCTCAACCGGGGTGACCTCAACGAAGCCGGCGCGTGCGTGCACGTGCGCGGCAAGGGGCGTCGCGAGCGCGTGGCGCCGCTGGGAACGCACGCGATCAAGTCGCTCCAGCACTACCTGCGCATGCTCGATTCGGAGCGATCGGGCTCGTCGCGGCCTTCGGGGGAGAGCGATCCTCTCTTCGTGAACAAGAACGGCACGCGGCTTTCGAGCCGCTCGGTCCGCCGCAAGGTGGCCAAGTACCTGGTCGAGGCAGGGCTCGATCCGGACATCAGCCCGCACACGATCCGCCACAGCTTCGCCACGCATCTGCTCGACAACGGCGCCGATCTGCGCTCCGTGCAGGAGTTGCTCGGGCACCAGTCGCTGTCGAGCACGCAGGTGTACACGCACCTGACGAGCGCGAGGATGCGGCAGGCCTACGACAAGGCGCATCCGCGAGCCGAAGCGAGCTGATCCTCGCCGACGGCTTCGCATCGGTGCCGGCGGCGCGCCGCGTTCGCATTCGCGTCGATGGCGCTCGGCGTAACCTCCGCGCCGAGTGGCACCTCGTGCTCCATGGCGACTCGAATTCGGCGACGCCGTCGAGCTGCTCTCGCGCGAACCCGATCGATCGGTCGACCTGGTCTGCATGGACCCGCCATTCGCCACGGGCACGCGGCGACGCGGGCGAACGGCGCGGGACCGCTTCGAGGATCGCTGGCCGAGCCGCGAGGCGCACCTCGATCTGATGCGGCGCGTGCTTGCCGAGGCCCATCGCGTGCTTCGGCCGACCGGCAGCGTGCTCGTCCACTGCGACTTCCGCAGCTGCCACCATCTCTGGCTCGAGCTCGAGCGTCGATTCGGCGAAGCGAACGCCGTGAATCACCTCGTGTGGAGCTACGGGCTTGGCGGCTCGGGTCCGCGCTCGTTCGCGCGAAAGCACGACGACATCCTCTTCTTCGCGCGGAGCGAGCGCTACTGGTTCGAGGCGCCGATGGTTCCGAGCCGAAGTCGTCGCATGGCCGGCGCGCCGAAGAAGGCCACCGACGTGCTCGAGATTCCCGCGATCAACAACATGGCGTTCGAGCGGTGCGGCTGGCCCACGCAGAAGCCGCTCGCGCTGCTCGAGGTGCTCGTCGGCGCGTGCTGTCCGCCCGGAGGCGTCGTGCTCGATCCCTTCTGCGGCTCGGGCACCACGCTCGTGGCGGCGGCGAGGCTCGGTCGCCGCGCGATCGGATTCGATGCGTCGCCGCGAGCGATCGAACTGGCGACGGCGCGGCTGCGTGAGTTCGATGGCGCGTCGGCTCAGCGAGCGCGAGCGTCGGCGGCCGCGGCGGCGCCGGGCGTCGGCTCACCGTCGCCCTCCACGAGGGCCTCGAGGTCGCGAAGCCGTCGCGTCGCCTCGTCTCGATCGGCGGCGACCACGTTGAGGTGACCGATCTTTCGGCCGGGCCGTGGCGCCTTGCCGTAGAGGTGCACTCGCGCCCGCGGATCCGATGCGAGCGTGACGAGCGGGGGCGTGCGCCCGACGAGATTGAGCATGGCCGAGACGCCGATCGCGGCCGTCGAGCCGAGCGGCAGGCCGAGGATCGCGCGGAGGTGGTTCTCGAACTGGCTCGTGGCGGCGCCGTCGATCGTCCAATGGCCGCTGTTGTGCACGCGCGGCGCCATCTCGTTCGCGAGCAGGCGCCCGTCGAAGTCGAAGTATTCGATCGCGAGCACGCCGCGATGATCGAGCCGCCGCATCACGTCGATTGCGTGGGCGCGCAGCGTCGAATCGGTCGTGCGGTCGATCGACGCGGGCGCCACCGTGGTGTGGAGGATGCCGTCTCGATGCCGATTCTCCCCGATGGGCCAGGCGAGCACCTCGCCGTCGGCGCCGCGCACGGCCACGATCGAGAGCTCGCGAGCGAAGGGCACGAGCCGCTCGAGAATGCACGGCGCATGGCCGAGCTGCGCGAGCGCGGCGCGAGCGTCGTCGCGAGCGCGGATCACGCGCTGGCCCTTTCCGTCGTAGCCGAGGCGGCGCGTCTTGAGCACGGCGGGAAGTCCGACCGCGTCGATCGCGGAATCGAGGTCGTCGGGCGAGTCGATCGCGCGCCACGGCGCCACGTCGATGCCGCACGCCTCGAAGAGGCGCTTCTCCCGAACGCGATCCTGGCAGACGGCGAGCGATTCCGGGGGCGGCGCCACGGGC
>VGXK01000285.1 GCA_016873355.1 Phycisphaerae bacterium
AGGCTGACGCGCCGCCGCGCCGTCGCATCGACCTGCGCGCGTAGCGGTGCCGGCGCGTTCACGGCGCGGGCGCGTTCACGGCGCGGGCGCGTTCGCCGGCGCGGGCGCGTTCACGGCGCGGGCGCGGGCGCATTCGCCGGCGCTGCGGCAGGTTCGGCCGCGGGTTCGTCGGCCTTCGGCGGGGCCAGCCAGATGCCGCGCAGCAATCTCGCCATCGCGGCGTCGGCCGACCCTGCGCCGTCAAGCGTGGTGAGCCCCTGCTCGATCGCCGTGCGATCGTCGAGCTGTCGGCCGAGGTACGCGCTCAGCAGCCCCACGTCGCTCGCGTTTCGCGCATCGATCTTCGTCTCCTGGAGACGCTCGAGCAGCGACCGCATGCGCTCGCGCGGCGGAAGCAGCGTCGGCGAAATTCTCGCGTCGATGAGCTCCGGATTCGTGATGTAGACCTCGCGCAGCGTGATCGCCGCGGAGGAGAGCAGACCCGCGCCGAGCTGGGCGTTCACGAGTCCCATCTTGGCGAGCGGATTGTTCGGCGTGAGCATCAGCGCCGTCGTGTAGTGCTGCTCCGCCAGGAAGAACGCCTGACGCGACATCGCCGACTCGGCGCTCTGGAGGATCTCCGCGACCCGCGCCACCGCGTTCTCGCTTGCGTTCTCGATCGGCTTGCCGTGGCGCAGGAGTTCGACCAGTTCGTCGATCGCCCGCTCGCGCGCCTTCACGCGATCGACGCCGGTGAGCGGCTTCGTCGCGTCGCCGTCGCCGATGCCGGCCGCGGCGTCCCGGGTGCCGGTGCGGTCGCCGTCGATTGCGCCCACCGCCGACGAAGGCCTCGCGCCGTCGCCTCGATCCGCGCCCGGACGCGCCGCGTCAGGAGGCGCCGCGTCCGTCTCGCCGCGAAGCGTGCTTCGCAGGTCCTCGACCTCCTTGACGAAATCGTCCCACGCCTTCTGTTCGGGCGTGCGCTCGACGTCTCGATCCGGCGTCGTGGTCGCGCCGCTCGGAGCGGCATTCGGATCGACCGGCGGTGCATTCGGGTCGGTCGGTCGCGTGCTCACGCCGGGGGCCGGCTCCGGTGCGAGCGGGCGATCCCGCGCGGCGCGCTCCGCGACCCTGCGCTCCACCTCGCCCAGGATCGAATCCATGCTCTTGATGCCCGTGTCGATTCTCGTGGCGCCGATGCGCGTGTCCACTTCGCCCGGCAGCGGTTTCAACGGATCGTCGAGTTCGCCGTCCGGTGCGCCGAGCGACCCGGGCTCGAGCGGATTGCGATACCGAAGTCCGCGCAGCTCCTTGTCGATCGTGCCGTCGCGCAGATCCTGCTTCAGCCGCGCGGTGTCGTAGAGGCCCAGCTCGAGCCCGTCGACCGCGTCCGAGTCGATCGTCGCCGCCACGCCGCGGAACCCGCCCGTCATCACGCGCACCTTCTGGCCTTCGGCGTTCGTCACCGACGCGACGGTGGAGAGATCCATCATCGATCGGCGCGCCTCCGGCGTGAGCATGCGCGCCGCGGCCTGATCGAAGAGCAGCCGCGTTCCGTTCACGTTCTCGCCTCCCAGCAGCGAACCGCGGATCGGGCTGCGCGCGAACTCGACGTTGCCGTAGCTGCGGCCGACTTCGAGACGATCGCCCATGCTGCCGGCCCGCGCGATGCGCGGATCCGAGTAGGCGCTGCCGGCGCGGAAGTCGTAGGTCGTGTCGTCGCTCGATGCGCCGCGGAAGTCGCGATCCGCGGTGTAGCCGACGTTGCCGCGGAAGCCGCGCCCTCCCGCCACGTTGCCGGTGACCACGAGATTGCGAGCCCGCAGATCCTCCTCCACGAAGCGATCGTTGCTTCCTCCCGAGCCGTGCCGCAGGTTCTGATCGAGCGCGCGGCCGCGATTGGCCGGATGCTCGAGACCGCGCCCGTCGCCGAGCGCGTCCTGCGGCGCGGCGCGGACGAGCGCCGTGGCGCCCGAGAGCGCCAAGGCCGCCGTCGCCACGACCGCGCCGATCACGATTCGCTGCGTCGAGTTCCGAGTTCGCATGGTCATCCTCCGCGTCTCGATGCGAGGGGCATGGTAGCCGCGGTCGCTACGCTGAGATCGTGACCGGCCCGAACCATCGAGAGGGCGGGCCTCGGCCCAGCATCGTCGCCGTCACGCTCTGCGTGCTCATCGTCTGCGGCGCGGTGCTCTTCGGAATCTTCGGACCGGGAATCGCGCAGCGCTCGCAGCTCGCAGGCCGGCTCACGCTCGGCGAACTCGTCTCGGCGGCGGCGGCCATGAACGACGGATTCCTCGCCGGGGCGATGCGCTCGCGCGTGCGCTCGATCCGCGGCGCCGATGCGCCGAACGAGCCTCCAACCACGGGTTCGGTCGGCGACTCGCTCCGCGCGGCGCTCGGCGTGCCCGCCCCGGTTCCCGATCTGCGCGACGCCGGTTTCCACCTGGCGTCCGCGGGTCCGACGGCGCTGCACTCGGAGGAATCCGATTCCTTCGCGATCTTCTACTTCTCGCCGGAACGGCGCCGCGGCGCAACGCTCGTGCTCGTGCCGGACGACGGCCGCGCGTTCATCTTCGACGACTTCGGCCGTCCCGCCTCGCTCGAGCCCGGGCGCCTGGTGCAGGAGCGGCTCGATCGCTTCCATCGCGACGAGAGCACGGCGCTCGTCTGGTCCGACGGAACGCTGCTGCACATCGCGATCGTGCCGACGGAAGAGGACGCGGCGTCCATGCGCGCGGCGCTCGGCGCGCCGTAGCGCTCGTCGCCTTCGACGCATCGCGCGCGACGCCGACCCGCCGCGCGATTCCGCGTACCATCCGCCCGCCCGTGTCGCGCGCCGCGTACATCACCACGCCGATCTACTACGTGAACGATCGGCCGCACATCGGCCACGCGTACACGACCACGCTCTGCGACGTCTGGGCCCGCGCGATGCGCGTGCGCGGCCGCGAAGTCCGCTTCCTCACCGGCACCGACGAGCACGGCGTGAAGGTGGAGAAGAGCGCCGCCGAGAAGGGCGTCACGCCGCAGCAGCTCGCGGACGAGAACTCCGCCGAATTCCGCCGAGTGCTGAAGCTCTTCGCGTTGACGAACGACGACTTCATCCGCACCACGGAGCCGCGGCACGAGCAGCGCGTGCAGGCGCTCGTCAAGCGATTGCTCGACGCGGGCCATGTCTACCTCGGCGAGTTCGAGGGCTGGTACGACGAAGGCCAGGAGGAGTACCACACCGAGACGAAGGCGAAGGAGCTCGACTACAGGAGCGCCGTGAGCGGACGACCGCTCGTGCGCGCCAAGGAGCAGAACTACTACTTCCGGCTCTCGGCGTTTCAGAAGCCGCTCGAACGATTCTTCGCCGAGCATCCGTCGTTCGTGCGCCCCCAGGCACGCGCGAACGAGGTGCTCGGTCGATTGCGCGAAGGCCTCCAGGATGTGCCGATCACGCGCACGAACTTCAAGTGGGGCATCTCGTTTCCGGGACACCCCGAGCATGTCATCTATGTCTGGATCGATGCGCTCTTCAACTATGTGACGGCGCTCGGAATCGGCGAGGGCGATCCGCGCGGCGTCGAGCA
Source organism: Phycisphaerae bacterium (assembly GCA_016873355.1). Taxonomy (GTDB): domain Bacteria; phylum Planctomycetota; class Phycisphaerae; order Phycisphaerales; family SM1A02; genus VGXK01. The sequence continues at coordinate 3,558 of VGXK01000285.1, forward strand.
TTCGGATCTCGCGCGCTTCTGGCCGGCCCAGTACCACATCCTGGGCAAGGAGATCCTCTGGTTCCACGCGGTGATCTGGCCGGCGCTGCTCATGGCGCTTGAGCTTCCTCTTCCGCAGTGCGTCTAAGCCCACAGC
>VGXK01000286.1 GCA_016873355.1 Phycisphaerae bacterium
CTGCGAGTCCTGCTCCTCGCCGCGATCCGCGCCGCGCGCCGCGGACCTGGGCGCTTCGGGCGCCGCGCGCGTCGGGTCGACGGCGGCCGCGAACGCCAGCCGCAGCTCGTCGAGCTCGGCGTCGCCGCGAACATCGAAGTGATCGAGCGCCGCGAGCATCTCGATGCGCTGTTCGTCGCTTCGCGCAAACGGCGGCAGCAGCGGGCAGAGCGGAGTCGACGAATCGACGACCGGCCGGCGCACGAACGCTCCGTTCGGCGCGGGCTCGAGCCACTCCACGAGCGACGGCGCGTCGAATCCGCGTCGCCGCAGGCGAAGCGCCTCGAAGTGCGCCGCCACGGCGCGAGCCTGATCGCGCGACGCGAGCGCCACCTGGAGTTCGACCATCGCCGCGACCGCCGCCGTGGGACCGTCGGCCGTCATGGGCGTCCAGCTTCCCTCGATCGCGCGCCCGGCGAGCGTCGCGTCGCCTCGCTCGAGCCGCGTGCGCGCGCGCCACAGGCGCTCGCCCGCCGCCAGGAAGCGCTCGACGTCGGGCCAGCGCCCCGTGCCGTCCTCGCATTCGATCGACGCGATGCGATCCCACCCGATTCGATCGGCCACCTGCGCTGCGGGAACATCGCTCGCCGCGGGGCGGACCGCATTCCGATCGACCGCTCGCCGCAGCGCGAGGGAGCCCGAGTCCATCGCCTCGACCGTGCCGAAGATCGTCTCGCCGCTTCGAAGCATGACCGCGTCCGCCCGCGCGGGCGCCGATGCCGTCGCCCCGTGCACGAACGCCGCCGCGACGACGCCGATCACGGCGCGTGGCACGGCGCCGCCCGCGCCGCGCGGCCGCTTCGGCACGCTCATGGAGCGCCTCCGTACGGCACCAGCCGGAACGCGCCGCCCGTTTCCTGCGCCAGCAGCCGCAGAATGCGCTGATTGAGCCGATCCTGCATGGAGACGCGAAGGTCCATCGGCGTGCCGTCGGTCTTCAGCTCCATCGCGATGCCGACGAGTCGATCCATGTCGCCGCTCTCGGTGCGCCGCAGCAATCTCGCGTCGATCTCCTCTTCCGCTCGCGTGCGCGTCGCCTCCGAGATCAGGCTCGGACCGCGATCCTGGAAGAGCACGCAGTGCACGGCGATCGGTCGCGCCCGGCGCATCACCTTCGCGAGAATGCTCGATCCCTGCTCGGGCGGAATCTCGCCGTCGGTCATGAAGAAGATGGCGTCGGGCGGAACATCGAGCGACAGCAGATGGTTGAAGCCGTAGACCGGCTCCGTTCCGCCACCCGGCGAAATCTTGCGCGCCCAGCGAAGGAAGCGCTCGATTCCCGCTCGCCTCGCCCGCTCCCACGGCTCGCCGCCGACCGGGAACGCCCGCGCCGACGTGTCGTAGAACGCCACCACGAAACTCGCCTGTTCGGGGAGCTCGCGAAGACTTCGCAGCAGTTCGTCGGCAAGGCGCGTCCAGCGACCGTCCTGCGCCATCGAGCCGCTCTTGTCGATCACGTAGCCGAAGCGCGAGCCGCGCGCGCGGAGGCCGAAGAACGAGGTGCCGCCGCTTCCGGTTCCGAGCCCCGGATCGCCTCGACCGGCGCCGACGCCGGGACCCGCGATTCCCTCGCCCGTTCCGGACGAGAGCCAGCCCTCGTTCGACATGACGCCGGAAGCGCCTCCGGCGACCGCCTGATCGGGCAGATCGAGCGGATCGGATTCGCCCTGCGGCGACTCGACGACCGGCTGCACCGATTCCGGAAGCGTGGTCTCGATCATGCGCTCGAGCGCCTGCTCGGGAAGCAGCGCGACTTCCACCCCTCGAGTCGCGGACGCCGCGGGATCCGGCCGCTGGATGATGATCGCGGCGAGCCACACCATGAGCGTCAGGTGCACCGGAATCGAGATCGCCACCCCCAGCATGATCCACCGGGAGCGGCGCCAGAACTTCGGAAGCGACTCGATCAGGGCATCGAAGCGGCTCGATTCGGCGGCGGGTTGAGGAGCGTGATTCGACACGGAGACGGACGGTCGGGACGGCCTGACGCGGATTTGCCGCAGATTCTACGGCGGGGAACGGCGGCGCCCGAGCCACCCGGCTTGACCGGGAGGGTGCGCCGTCGTCCAATCAACTCCTCCGAGGCGGAGTGGGGCGCGGATCCCTGCCTCCCGCCGAAGCGTCGAGATCCGCGGCGAAGCAACCGATGTCACCAAGTTCCACCACTCGACCCGCTTCGGCCGACGCCGCGACTGCTCCGGCGAAGGATCGATACCGGCGCATCGTGCTCAAGGTGAGCGGCGAAAGCCTCTCGCAACCGGGTCAACTCGGCATCGACCCGGAGGAGCTCCGCGCCATCGCCGGCGAGATCGCCTCGGCGAAGACCGCCTTCGACGACCTGCGGATGGCGGTGGTCGTGGGCGGCGGCAACATCGTGCGCGGCGCGAAGCTCGCGGAAGCGGGTCGCATCAATCAGAGCACCGCCGACTACATGGGAATGCTCGGCACGGTCATCAACGGACTGGCGCTGCGCGAAGCGCTCGAGCAGCTCGGCGTGCAGAGCCGCGTCATGAGCGCGATCACCGTCACCGCCGTCTGCGAACCGTTCATCCGGCTGAGGGCGCTCAGGCACATGGAGAAGGGCCGCGTGGTGATTCTCGTGGCGGGAACCGGCAATCCCTTCTTCACCACCGACACCTGCGCCAGCCTTCGCGCGATCGAGCTCGGCGCGGAAGTGCTGCTCAAGGCCACGAAGGTCGACGGCGTCTACTCCGCCGATCCGCGCCGCGATCCGAAGGCCACTCGATTCGATCGGCTCACCTTCCGCGAGGCGCTCGAGCGGCAGCTCGGCGTGATGGACCTCACCGCGCTCGCGATGTGCATGGAGCACGGACTGCCGATCTGCGTCTTCGACTTCAAGAAGCAGGGAAACATCCGGCGCGTGGTCGCCGGCGAACGAATCGGCACGCTCGTCTCGACGGCCTGAAGCGCGACGCGAATCGCGCTGCCCGCGGCACCCGATCGCACGCAGTTCCGCCCGCTCCCGAGAGAACTCCCGACATGGACATCGACACCGTGATGCTGGAATGCGAAGACCGGATGAACAAGTCGGTCGACTATCTTGCGCGCGAGTTGCGCGGCATGCGCACGGGGCGAGCCACGACCGCGCTGCTCGAGTACGTCAAGGTCGACTACTACGGCTCGAGCACCGATCTGCGCGAGCTCGCGGCGATCAGCGTGGCGGAGGCCACGCAGCTCATCGTGAAGCCGTTCGATCCGGGATCGAAGCAGGAGATCGTCAAGGCGATCGAGAAGTCGGGGCTCGGACTCAACCCGATGGTCGAGGGGCCGATTCTCCGCATCAACGTGCCCCCGCCGAGCGCGGAGCGCCGCAAGCAGCTCTCCGGCCAGGTTCGCAAGCTCGCGGAGGAGACCAAGGTCGCCATTCGCAACGAGCGCCGCGATGCGAACAAGCACATCGACCAGATGCTGCACGACAAGAAGGCGGGCGTCACCGAGGATGGCGCCAAGTCGGCGAAGGAGGACATCGACAAGTTGACGCAGGACCACACCCACAAGGTCGACGACATGGCGAACAAGAAGATCGCCGAGGTGGAGGAGGTCTGAGCGTGAGCGGCGCCGTCGCAGGAGCTGTGGCGGCGCTGGCGTGCGGGGCGGCGTGCGGGGCGGCGTGCGGGGCGACGGTCGGCG
>VGXK01000287.1 GCA_016873355.1 Phycisphaerae bacterium
GCTGCGACTTCGTGTGGCATCGTCGGGCTCCATCGGCGGATCCTCAAGATCCGCCTGCTTCGCCCTCCTTGCCACACTCGTCTCGCCAACGCCAGCTCGCTACGCCTGAGTCGTCACCGCTCTAGCGCCGTCGCCCGCGGCCCGGCGGGCTCCGGGAATCGTGCCTCGCGCGTCGGCTCGGCGCGGTCAGAGCACGAGGTCGTGGCCGCGCTCGACGCGCTGCGGGATCGCGACGCCCGCGAGATCGGCGGCCTCGAGCGCCGTGAGCGGCGAGATCTCGATCCGCGCGTCGACCGTGCCGTCGGCGCGGCGCGGGACCTTCACGCCGTTCGATTCGAGCCATGACGCGGCGCGTTCGCTCTGGAGCTCGTGCGAATGGGCGGGCGAGTCCTCGCCCTCGGCGTTCTTGATCGGCGCGAACTCCTCGATGCGCGGGGTCTCGAGCACGAGCGAGCGCTCGGCGAGCTCGAGCGCGTCGAAGACGAACGACTCGAACTTCACGGAGTTGGGCTTGTCGGGCTCGATCGTCCGTCCGGTCGCGGGATCGAAGTAGGGCGTCTTCTTCACCGCTCGGTGCCACGGCAACGCGAAGCGGTCGAGATCCTCCGTGAGGCGCGCCACGAACGCCACCGAGATCGCGTGCACGGCGATCGAGCCGGCGTCGAAGACCAGTCGGCCCTCCGGACCGCGCCGCTCCGCGAGCTCGCGCGGAAGATCGCTGTACTCGACCACGCGCGTGACCGTGCGCCCGCCCCTTCCGCGAGCGCGGCAGAGCACGCCGACCTTCTCCTGCGCGTTTCGCTTGGGAACGCACTTGCTCGACATCTCGGCGCTCGAGTCGGGGGCCGATGCGTGCAGTCCCAGGAAGAGCGGGTCGACGACATGGACGAGCGGATTGTCGACCTGGAAGTAGCTCATGACCGAGATGCCGCGCGCGAGCATGTCGTCGATCGCGCCGCTGCGGCGCAGCGCTCGAAGCGAGCCGCCGTGCCCGTCGGGATTCGCGGCGGGCTCGTCGCGTTCGGCGAGCAGCACGCGCCCCTCGAGGTCGAGCGTCGGCACCACGCCCTGCGGAAGGAAGAAGTGGTCGATCGCCTCGCGCCCGAAGTAGTCGTTGTCCTTGAAGAAGGCGCGCGTCTCCGCGTCGTTCAGCGGACTCGTCATCACGTACCACGGGATGCTGCGCCCGTATCGACGCTCCGCCGCTCGAATCTGCTCGGCGAAGACGCGGAAGAGCGGCTTGCCGGTGATCACGGTGGCGGGAAACGTGCCCTTGGGTCCGCGCCATCCGAGTCTCGTGCCCTGTCCGCCGGCGACGGTGAACGCCGCGACGCGGCCTTCGCGCAACAGTCGCTCTCCCTCGGCGCGGAAGCGAGTCGCATCGCGTTGATCGCGCCGGTGCACCGGAACGGGCTCGACCGAGTCGAGACCGGCACCCGCGTGCGACTCGGTCTCGGCGAGCATGGCGCGGAGCGATTCGAGCGGCAGGTCCGCCAGGCGCGACAGCAGCGCGCGACGATTCGACTCCGGCAGCGAATCCCAGTGCGCCAGCAGGTGCTCCTGGCCGCAGGCCTTGAGCCGCCGGCGCATCGACTCGAGGGTCACGGGCGCGGAAACCGCGTCAGGCATCGGGCGCCGCCGGCTCGGACCAGCCCTCCGGTCGGTGGCGGACGATGAAGCCGCTGCGCAGATAGATCACCTGCTCGCAGATGTTCGTGCAGTGGTCGGCGATGCGCTCGAGCGCCTTGACGACCGCCATGAGCCGGAACGCGAAGTGCACGCTGAAGTGCCCGAGCGCCACCTGCTCCTGCGCGTGCAGCAGGATTTCGCGCTTGAATCGCTCGATCGTGTCGTCGAAGAGCAGCACCTGCCGCGCCAGCGCCGCATCCTTGCGGGCCATGGCGCGCACGCTGTCGCGCAACACGCCGAGCACGCTGTTCGCCATGACGCGGAAGGTGGGCGGAATCCGCTCCGGAAGCGATCCCTGCTCGAGCACGTGTTCCGCCACGACCACCGCGGAATCGGCGATCCGCTCGAGTTCGTTGTTCACCTTCACGATCGTGAGCACCTCGCGGATGCGGTGCTCGTCGGTCACTCCGAGTCCGAGCAGCGGCACGGAGCGGCGTTCGAGCTCGACGTCGATGCGATCGACCTCGTCGTCGGCGGCAATGACCGCGCGGGCCTTCTCCTGATCGAGGTCGAAGTAGCTCTCGACGGTGCGCGTGCAGAGATCGAGCACGCGCTCGCCCTGCGCCGCCAGATCGCGCTCGAGACCCGCGAGTCGTGCGTCGAAGTCCGTCACGGCGGCGATGGTAGCCGCTACCCTTGTGGGGTGCCTGAACTCTGCGTCAACATCGATCACGTGGCGACGATCCGGCAGGCGCGGCGCGCCTTGGAGCCGGACCCGGTCGCGGCCGCGGTCGAGGCGGAGCTCGGCGGCGCCGACGGAATCACGGTGCATCTTCGCGAAGATCGGCGGCACATCCAGGACGACGACGTGCGCCGCTTGCGCGAGACGGTGCGCGGTCGTTTCAATCTGGAGATGGCGGCGACCGACGAGATGGTCGAGTTCGCGCGAAGCGTGATGCCCGACACCGCCATGCTCGTGCCGGAGCGACGGCAGGAGGTGACGACGGAAGGGGGACTCGATGTCGCGGCCGGGCAGGCGCGGATCGCCGACGTCGTGCGACGGCTCGCCGATCGCGGCATTCCGGTGAGCGTGTTCATCGACGCGGAGGAGCGACAGGTGGAGGCGGCCAGGGCGGCGGGGGCGTCCATCTGCGAGCTGCACACGGGGCCCTGGGCGCACGCGTTCCAGGATCACGGGCGAAGCGTGCGCGCTCCGGAGGCCGCGGCCGAGCTCGCGAAACTCGAGCGAGCCGCGGCGTCCGTGCGTGCCGCGGGGCTTTCGCTCAACGCCGGGCACGGACTCACCACGCTCAACGTGGCGCCGGTGGCGGCGCTGCACGGCGTGCGCGAACTGCACATCGGTCACTCGATCGTCTCCCGCTCGGTGCTCATCGGCATGCGCGCCGCCGTGCGCGAAATGAAGGAGATCCTGCTCCGCGCGCCATGCTGCTGACGGAGTGCACCGCCGTCACCGCCGTCCGAACGCAACGAGTCTCGTCTTCGCTCCCATGGCACAACCGCTCCCCGAACCGAAGGTCCATCCCGTGAAACCGCTGCAAGGCTGCCACACCGCCGTCGTCACGCCCTTCACCGCCGACGGCCGCGCCGTGGAAGTGTCCACGCTGAAGAAGCAGATCGCCGTGCAGGCGGATGCCGGCGTCGCCGGCATCGTGCCGTGCGGCACCACGGGCGAGAGTCCCACGCTCAGCGAAGCGGAGCATCGACTCGTCGTCGAGACGGCGGTGGCGGAAGCGAAGCCGCGCGGATTGCTCGTCACCGCCGGCGCGGGCAGCAACTCCACTTCGCACGCGGTGCATCTGCACAAGATGATCCAGTCGCTCGGCGTCGACGCGGCGCTGCACGTGAGCCCGTACTACAACAAGCCGTCGCAGGAGGGGCTCTACCGCCACTTCATGACGATCGCCGACAGCGCGCCGCTTCCGATCATGCTCTACAACATTCCCGGGCGCTGCGGCGTGGCGATCCTGCCCGAGACGATCGAGCGCCTCTCGAAGCATCCGAACATCGTTGCGGTGAAGGAGGCCACC
>VGXK01000288.1 GCA_016873355.1 Phycisphaerae bacterium
TTGAGGTCGCCCACTTCCCCGGCGATCGTGCGCATCTCGCCGAGACCTCGCTGCACTTCCTCGAGGCGCTCGCCGACGCCCTTGAACGCGGCGCCGACCCGCTCCTCGAGCGCCTTCTGGAGCTTCTCCTCCACCACGCCGCGCATCTCGTCGAGCTTCTGCTGGGTGAGCGTCCGCGTCTCGTCGAGCTTCTGCTGCGTGAGCGTGCGGATGGATCCGAGCTGCGCGTCGAGCGTGGCGGCGAGCCGCTGGAGCGATTCGAGGAGCTCGCTGCGCTGCGACGCAAGCACCTTGGCCGATTCGCTGCGAGAGAGCGCCGCCTGCGACGAGACCGTCTCGCGAAGGCGCTCGGCTGCTTCGGCCTGCTCCGAGCGCGAGAGCGTCAGCTCGGCGCGAAGCGACGCGGCGCGGCGATCGTTCGAGGGATCGAGCGCCTCCGCGGTGCGGCGGGCGAGGTCGGCCGCGAATTCCGCTTCGCGGACCGGATCGGACTGCTCCTCGTCCATGCCGGCCTCGGCGGCGCGTCGAAGAACGAGGATCTGGAGCACGACCACCGCGATCCCGAGGCCCACGAGGATGAAGAGCAGCGTCTCGATCACGGTCGCGGACGCATCGTATGCGCCGCCGGATTCGAGCGCGGAGCGGGACCGCCGGCGCGGCGCAGGAAAAAGCGGGAGACGGCGGAGCATCGCGCGAGGCGTTCGCTAGCGTGCGATCGTGACGGTGCGGATCGCCCTCGGATCCATCCAGCGGAGTCTGGCGCCGGGAAGGGACTCATCCGGTGAGCGCATGTTGATCGCGTGGGAATCGATCGGAAGCGGCGCGGGGCCGTGCGGGAGGTCGACGACGGTGGCCGAGAGCGATGACGGGGGCGCCGCGGAGCAGCCGTTCCGGGAGGCGCTTGCGCGCATGCGGGAGCGGCAGCGGAGCGAGCGGGAGGCGCACATCGACCGGCTCGTGGCGGACGCCGGGAAGCAGGGCCGGTGCGTCGACCGGGCGTACTGGTCGCTCGTCTACGACCTGGAGCTCGCGCCGCTCACCTCGAATCGGCGCCAGCTCGCGGAACTCGGCATCGAGGTTCCGCCCGATGAATCGGTGGCGGAGGCGGAGGTGGGTGCCGTTCTCTGGCGCGTGATCCGCGGCCTCGCGGTGCTCAACACCTTCCTGCTGCACACGGATCACCTCACGGATCGGGAGCTCTATCGCCGCCTGGATTCCACGATCCTGGACGAGCCGGTGCGCGAGATCTGCGACGGAAGCGGAGGAAGGGAGTTCATCGATCTCGTCGGCGGCGTTGCGCCCGATCCGGAGCCGAGGCCGCCGGTCTCCGAACGGGATCGGCAACTGCCGAGGCCCGAGCAGCCATGAGATCGCCGATCGCCCGAACGACAAGCGGCCGGACCCCCTCGGTCCGGCCGCTCGTGTCCGACGGATTTCCTGCGCCACTGCTCCGCGCCATCGGACGTCTTCGGGCTGTCGTCCATGCCGCAGCCCGAGCGGGCAGACTCTGGGTTTCCGGCGCGCAGGATCAAGTCCGCCGACGACCTTCCGCGATCGCGCGTGCGGATCGTTCGGCGCGACGGGACCGAGAGCCGGGCAATTCGTCCGAGTACTGCGAACCCCGGCGGATCGGGCCGATAGAGCAGGCAATGAACTCGTGCCTCTGCCTGATCATCTCGCTGCTCGTCTCCGGCGCAGGCGATGGCGCCGCCGCCTCGGTTCCACCGCCGCAGGGCTCGCTCGACATTCCGCCGATCATCGATCCGGCCAGGACCGCGGTCCTTTCCGGACTCGTGCCGACCAAGTCGAGTCCGGACGCCGTGGTCGCCGACGGTCTCCGCAGCGTCGTCTGGGTGGCGAAGCCCGCATCGATGAAGACGCAGCCGCTGGGTGATCAGGTCATGGTGCTCGGCGCGTGGGGCTTCAAGCCGGCCACGATCGTGATCACGCCGAAGACCAGCGTGGAACTTCGCGGATCGGAACCGAGCATTCGACAGGTCAAGGGAAGCGGACTGCTCACGTTCGAGCGGCGGCTCAATCGCGCCACCACGAGCACGCCCGTCGTTCCGGAGCGAACCGGGGTCATCAAGCTCGAGGCCGCGGCCACGGAGGATGCGCTCACCACCTCGGGTGCGATCGTCGTGGTCGACACGCCCTTCTCGACCGTGGCGGGTTCCGACGGCGCGTTCCGCATCGTCGGACTGGCACCGGGTCGAAACAAGGTGAAGGTGCGTCTGCCCGACGGCAAGGAGTTCGAGCGCACGGTCGAGCTGAAAGCGGGAGGCGAGGTCGTCGTCGACTGGCGCGACGCGTTGCCGCCGCCGCCCGCGAAACCGCCGGCCTCGAAGTCGGACGCGGCCACGCCGAAGTCGGCGACGGCGCCGCCCGCACCGAAACCGGAGGCCGAAGCGCCCGCGCCGCCCGCGCCGCCGAACGGCTCGTGATCCGCCTCGCCTGCGCGCAACGTCGCAGGCTTGCGACTACGCTCTTTCGATGCACGCATCGCAGTGGGCGACGGCATCGACGGGATTCGAGCCGGGCCGCCGGCGCGGGTCACCGATCTCCGGACGATGCGCGGCGATCGTCCGCATCGCCGCGCTGCTCGCCGTCGCCCTCGGCGCCGTCGCGTGCGCGGGACCGGACAAGGACGCTCTCGACGCCACCGGAAGCTGGGAGAGCGAGATCGATCAGAGCGTGATGAGCATCGAGCAGAGCGGGCTCTTCGCCATGGAGATTCCCGGGGAGCGCCTGCCGATCATCGGAACGGTCACGATCGCGGGTTCCACGGTCACCTTCATGAACCGCCCGGAGACGCGCCTTTGCGTGGATGATGCCGGCGTCTACGACGTGACGATCGCCGGCGAGCGCCTGATCGCCACGGTCGTGCGCGACACCTGCCCGAGCCGCGTGCTTCACATGAGTCGGCCGTGGAGGCGCCTCAGCGCGGACCAGATTCCGCCGAGCACGGACGAGTGATCCGAGCCCGGACTCCGCCACGCCGCGCGCCGGCGCCGTGATCGGCGTCGCGTCGGCGGCAGGAATGCGCACTCCTCGCGGGGAATGGTCACGCGCTCGCGGGAGCCGACCTGGCGCAGCAGCGAGCGCCACTCGCGGCCGTGCGGGCGGGCATGGCGTCCGTGCCGCTCGTGCACCACGAGATGCGCGAGCTCGTGGCAAAGCACTTCGACGAGCAACGCTTCGGCGCCGGGGCGCGCGAGCCGGTCGTTGATGCGGACGAGCCGCCGATCGAGGTACGCGCGACCGAGCGAGGAGCGCATGCGGGAACTCGACTCGATGCGGAAGTCGAGCGCGTGCGGGATCGCGTTCCAGTCACGGAGCCAGCGAACCAGCTCCGGTTGAAGCGATCGCGGCAGCGACTCGGGCCATTCGCGCAGGCAGCGCAGATCCGGGAGCGCGGCGTCCGCAGCGACGGCCGGCGCGGATTCGACGGCGACGGCGACCGCCGCGACGATCGGCGCGGCGTCGCTCATTTCACGAGGCTCCGCGCGCGCGGCGACGATGCGGAGTCTGCGCTCGAGTCGGGCGAACCGTCGGCCGAGGCGTCCGGCGGAGAGCCGGCGCCGGGAGGCGTGCCGTGCCCGGCGGCGCGAGGCGCTCCCGACGCGGCGGGCCGCCCGCCGGTGTCGTCGGCGTCGCGGAATCC
>VGXK01000289.1 GCA_016873355.1 Phycisphaerae bacterium
CGCCGTGTCGCCGCCCGGGGCGATCGCGCCGCGCGGCGGCGCGGCCGCGTCGACGCCGCGCCACGATGGTCCCGATCGACGAAGCTCGCTTCGCGCAGAGTGGATGGTCGACGACGACACGCCGGTCGTCGCGCTCGTGGCCGATCCGATCGGCGCGGCGGATCCCTGGCTCGCCTACGAGATGGCGGCTCGCGCCTCGATCGCGGGACATCGCGTGCGGCTGCTGTGTGCTCCGGAGACGGCGCGGGTCGAGGAGTTCGCGCGCTGGGGGGCGCTGTCGCAGCTCGAGCGCATGGTGATCGTCGACGAACGGACCGAGCGTGCGTGGGAAGTGGCCGACGGACTCGATGCGGCCCTGCTCGCCGAGCGGCGCACGGCGGGTCGCGGCGACGGCGGCGACCGCGCCTCGGCGAATGCCACGCGCGAGTTGCGTTCGGGACCGCTCTCGATGCTCTGGCTCCGCGCCGCCGGCGTGCCGGCGATCGTCACCCGCCACGGTCCGCTCGACGGCTTCGTGGATCCCGCGGACTTCACCACGATCGACGCGAGGCCGAACGCGGGCGCCGTGGCGCTCTCGGCGCTTCGGCCTCGCCGCTCGGGCGCCGTCCCCGCGACCGGCACGCTCGGCTGCGACTGCGACGAATGGTCGAGGACGATCCGCGACCTCTACGCGCGAGCCGCCGCCACCGCCGGCGGCGCCGAGCGCGCCAGAAGCGAGCGCGCCGCCTCCGTGTAGAAGGTGGTTCGCAGCGAGTCGTCGAGCGACATTCCCCGGAGCATGGGGGAATCGAGCGGCCCGTAGCGCGACGGATCGACCATCGCCAGGTCGGGATCGGCGATCGGACTTCGGATCGCCTCGCGTCCCTCCCACAGCGTGCGCAGCGCCCAGTATCGGCTCGCGTAGAGATCGAACGCGTCGTCCGGCGTGTCCGCCTTCGCCGCCATCTCCGTCTTCTCCGACTTCGCTTCGAGGTGATCGTCGGTCGTGACGATGTCCGATCCGAAGAGCACGCGTCCGCGCCATCGCGCGAGGAATGCGACCACGCGCTCGCGCGGGTGCTTCGAGACCTCGCGCACGATCCACTTCGTGGCGCTCGCGTCCAGGAAGAGATTCGCGTGTCGCGACAGCAGCTCCGAGAGGAAGTCGAGATCCTCGGGCGAGCCGCCCAGGTGCGCGGCGATCCAGGGATTGGGGTACTGCTCGAGCAATCGCTCGAGCGGCTCGTAGTGCGATCGCTTCGTGCCGTAGCGCGACGCGTCGGCGTACTTCGTGGCGAACCAGGTGTCGGGATCGGCCACATGGACCATGAAGGTCATGCCGAGCGACGCGGCGAGGTCCATCGCGGCGCGGCGCTGCGGCGTGTCGAGCCGCAGCAGCATGGGGTCGCCCGCGTCGTGCCCGAGGTCGATGCCGCGCGGAGCCGCCCAGAACTTGACGATCCGCGCGCCCTGCGCATGAAACGCCCTGATGCGCTCGAGGAACTGCGGGCCATGCGCCGTGCGGCGATCCTTCGCCCCGAAGTCGGGCACCGCGATGAAGCGGATTCGCTCGCCCAGGACCTCGCGCATCGCGTCGACCTGCTCGAGCGAGGTCATCGACCAGATCTCACCGACGCCGTAGAGGTCCATCGCCTCGCGGAGCAGGAGCACGGCGCGGCGGCCGTGCACGTGCGAGTGGCAATCGACGATCGGCGCCGGCAGGCGCCCGAATCGGGCCGCTTCCGCGCGGTAGTCGAGGCCGCTCAGGTTCGAGGGATTCGGCACGATCGAAGGGTAGCAGCGTCGGAACGCGAGCCCGTCGCGGGTCAGCGACGCCGAGCGCCCCGCTCGGACGCCGCGGCCACGCCCGCCACCGGACGCTCCGAGCGATCGGACCGCTCCGGTCGACGAAGGTCGGGAACGCGCGAGCCTCGCAGCGGAATGCCCAGTCGCGCGGACGCATTCGCCGCGGCGGCGCGGGACGAGCCGTTGCCTTCATGTCCCGTCGTCTCGCACGACGGCTCCGTGGCGCAGTGGCAGGCGACCGCCGCGCCGGGCTGGATGATCGACGCGTGATGCACCACGCCGACGTAGATCTCCGAGTCCGCCTCGATGTCGACGTGTCGAACCATCTCGCAGTCGAACCAGCTCATCGCGCGAAGCGGGACCGGCGCGCCCGCGGGGGTGCGCAGATGCGGGATCGAGATGAACGGATCGACGCCGTTCTCCGGCATGTTCGGGAACATGCGTCGCAGCACGCGATCGTCGCGATGGACCTGGCAGATCGCGAAGCCATGGCTGTCGCGGATGATCGCGCTCAGCGCCTGGCCCTTCTCGATCGACACGATGAGCATGGGAGGCGACTTCGCGCACTGCTGCACCCAGCGAACGCGGGCGCCGCAGCGCACGTCGCCGTGCGCGGCGGTCAGGACGAAATGGCCGTTCGGGATGCGATCGAGGATCGGGGCGATTGCCGCACGATCAACCGGAATCCAGTCCATCCTTCGTGGTGCCTCCACAAGTCGCTCTGTTGACGCGGTTCCGTGCGTTCTGCGGTCGCCTGCTCGATTCTGAGGCAGGACGGTGAGCAGTCCATAAGGGCTGCGCAGATCGGCATTTGGAATCGGTTACCGGGCGGCACAGAGGTCTCAATCGTCGCAGTTGGAGGTGCTCGGCTTGGAGGCGGGGAAGGAAGTCTGCGGGCCGCTCGAGGGGGCAGTGGGGCGGTCCGGCCCAATTTGGGTCGATTTGTGTTGAATCGTGGGGATCGGTGGTTAGAGTACGCACCGTTCGCCCGCGGACGCCATGCGTGCACTTTCGAGGCCAGCACAACTACTCGCTCGACCAGAAGCATCGTCTCGCCATTCCGGCGGCGCTGCGGGAGGTCATGGACGCGGACACGCACGGCAAGGCGTTCGTGGCGATTCCGGGTCCGAACGATCGAGTGTGGCTCTGGCCCGAGCGGATCTTCGAGCGCTGGTTCAAGCAGCAGGGGTCGTCGCTGCTCGCCGAGGAGGAGGTCTTCGACTTCGAGCGACTGATCTTCTCCCAGTCGGCGCACCTGCCGCTCGACGGTCACGGTCGCGTTCGCCTGCCCGACTGGATGGTCAAGCGATTCCGCCTCTCGGGCGAAGTCACGATCGTTGGAAACAAGGACCACCTGGAGCTCTATCCGCCCTCGGAGTGGCAGGCGGAGGAGTCGAAGCTCGTTCCGGCGGCAGTCGAGCTCTACCGCCGTGCTCGCCCGGCATTCCGCCGGGCGGAGCGACAGGAATGAGCGTCCCGCTCGCATCGATCAATGGCCGGCGCGAAGCAGAGCCGACGCTCGTTCGCCAACGCCCCGGCCTGGAGGAAACACCGATGCCTCCGTGAATCGGCGGCATCGCCCGACGAGGTCGAAGGGAATCGACCTCGCGGCAGGGATGGGAGCAGGCCATGGGATGGCCGACGCTCCTTCGACCACCGGCGGGAACCCTCCGTGCCGCCGGAGCGTCCCTGAGATCGACTTCGGCCAAGGACGGCCAGTTCGAGGGCTCCTCAGAGGTCACGGATCGACCTCCAGAGCGCCCTTCGGGGCTCGAAATGCCCCTCCCGCAGTCGCCCCTTCACCGGTTGAGAGCCGGTGGAGGGGCTTTTTTGCTTTCGCTTCGGTTGGCATCCTGTCGG
>VGXK01000290.1 GCA_016873355.1 Phycisphaerae bacterium
AGCTCGCCGCCGGCGTGACGCAGGGCGCCGTGTTGAACGCGGCGATCGATCGCGGCATCAATCTCCGCGCCTACGGCGACGGCTCGATCGGCGTGTCGCTCGACGAGACGGTGCTGCCGACGGATCTCCAGGAGCTGGTCGATGCGTTCGCGGCGCCGAGTCGTGCCGGCGCGGGAGCGGTCGCCGGCGGTCGCGCGCCGACGCCGTCGATCGAATCGCTCGCACACGACCCGTCGTCGCTGCGCTCGAACATTCCGCCGTCGCTGCGGCGCACGACGCCGTTCCTGCGGCAGGAGGTGTTCGCCAGGTTCCACATCGAACACGAGCTGCTGCGGTACATCCGGCACCTGGAGAGCAAGGACCTATCGCTCGTCCACTCCATGATCACGCTCGGCAGCTGCACCATGAAGCTCAACGCGACGAGCGAGATGATCCCGGTGACCTGGCCCGAGTTCGGGCGGATTCATCCGTTCGCGCCGAGCGATCAGTGGACGGGATACGCGGAACTCTTCAAGCAGCTCGAGTCGTGGCTCTGCGAGATCACCGGCTTCGCGGCGGTGAGCCTTCAGCCGAATGCGGGCAGCCAGGGCGAGTACGCCGGGCTCATGGTGATCCGCGCGTTCCACCGGCATCGCGGCACTTCGCACCGCAACGTCTGCCTCATTCCCGAAAGCGCGCACGGCACGAATCCCGCGAGCGCCGTGGTGGCGGGAATGAAGGTGGTGCCGGTGCGCATCGACGACGATGGCATGATCGACGTGGCCGACATGCGCAGGAAGGCCGAGACCCACGCCGCGGATCTTGCGTGCTGCATGATCACCTACCCCTCGACGGCGGGAGTCTTCGAGGAGACGGTGCGCGAGGTGTGCGAGATCGTGCATCGACACGGCGGGCTCGTCTACATGGACGGCGCGAACATGAACGCGCAGGTGGGATTGACGCGGCCGGCCGACATCGGCGCCGACGTCTGCCACCTCAATCTGCACAAGACCTTCTGCATTCCGCACGGCGGCGGCGGTCCCGGAATGGGGCCGATCGGCGTGAGCGCGGAGCTCGCGGACTTCCTTCCGGGTCACCCGGTCGTGAATCCCGACAGCGCCGGTCGCCGCGCGATCGGCCCGATCTCGGCGGCGCCGTACGGCAGCGCGTCGATCCTTCCGATCTCGTGGATGTACATCTCGCTCATGGGAGCGGCCGGGCTCAGGCGCGCAAGCGAATTGGCGATCCTCAACGCCAACTACATGGCCAAGCGCCTCGAGCGGCACTACTCGATCCACTACACGAACCACAACGGGCGCTGCGCGCACGAGTTCATCCTCGATTGCCGTGCGTTCGAGAAGTCGGCCGACATCCGCATCGACGACATCGCCAAGCGCCTGATGGATTACGGATTCCACGCGCCCACGATGAGCTGGCCGATTCCCGGCACGCTCATGGTGGAGCCCACCGAGAGCGAATCGAAGGAGGAGCTCGATCGCTTCTGCGATGCGCTGATCTCGATCCGCGAGGAGATCCGAGCGATCGAACAGGGCAAGGCGGACAGGGCCGACAATCCGCTCAAGCACGCGCCGCATACGGCGCAGGCCGTCAGCGCCGACGCTTGGAATCACAAGTACTCGCGCGAGCAGGCCGCCTATCCCGCGCCGTGGACGCGCGTGCGCAAGTTCTGGCCGGCGGTCGGGCGGGTGGACAATCCCTTCGGTGACCGCAATCTCGTCTGCGCCTGCGAGCCGATGAGCGCGTACCGGTAGGCGGTCGGACGATCGACGGACGCGGCCGGCAGGATGGATCGCCGGCAAGTTCGTAGGAAGAACGATCTTTGCGCCGACGCGCCTGCTGCGGTACCGTGCCACGGAGGAGCATGCGAATGAAATCAGGATCCATCAGTCGACGAGCGGCGCTGCGGGCCGGCGCCGCAATCGGCGCCAGTGCGGTGAGCGCGCATGCGCTCGGTGCGTTCGCGACCCTTCGAGTTCGCGACGATGCGAGCGGCGCGGCCGACGCCCCGGCCGCCGGAGCGTCGCCGCGCCCGCAAGCCCGCTCCGATTCGCTGCGCGTGCTCTCGATCGGCGTGATCGGCACGATCGGCGAACACGATCGCAAGGTCGTCGCCTCGCATCCGCGAGCGAAGATCACGGGCTTGTGCGACGTCGATTCGTCGGCGCTGGGCAAGGCAGCCGCCGAACACGCCGGCGCGTTCGCCTGCGCCGACTATCGCGAGGCGTTCGACAAGCACGGCGACGAGTTCGACGCGGTGATCGTGGCCACGCCCGATCACTCGCACTGCCCGATCATGACGATGGCGCTTGCGCGCGGGAAGCATGTCTACGGCCAGAAGCCGCTCGTGCAGCAACTGGAGGAACTCGAGATTCTCCGCCGCGCGGCGGCGGCTCATCCCGAATGCATCACGCAGACCGGGGCGCAGCGGATCGAATCTCGCGAGCGCCGTGCCGCCGTGGACATCCTGCGAAGCGGCGCGCTGGGCAAGGTCATCGAGGCGCACGTGGTCTTCGGCGGAAGCGCGCTTGCGGGCGGTCATTACTTCGCCGACGGGAAGCTCGGCGATTCGTGCGATCCACCCGCGGGATTCGACTACGACCTGTGGCTGAACGGCGCCGTTCACGAGCCGTGCCGGCCGCAGATGGTGCAGCGCCAATGGCGCAGCTGGTGGAAGTACGGCGGCGGCATGATCGCCGACTGGGTGGTGCATCTCACCGACGTGCTCTTCTACGCGTTCCCGGAGTTGACCTCGCCGACGCGAGTCTGTTCGCGCACGCCGTCGCGGGATCTCACGCACTTCCATGCGGACCGCGTGCTCTCGACGCTCACCTATCCGGTGTCGAGCGATCGCTTCGCGAACTCGACCTTCAACCTGCACTTCTACGACACGAACCTGAAGCCCGATCGAGCGCAGCTCGGCATCGGCGAGGGAGCGTGGCCCGACGGCATCGTCACGATCGTGGTGTTCGAAGGCGGCACGATGGTGCTCGCACCGTCGGGACCGATCGAAGTCTGGCGCGAGGGCGTCAAGAGCGACGGCATGTCGATGCCGGGGCTGCCGAACTACGAGTCGTTCAACCACTGGCACGCGTGGGTCGACGCGGCGCTCGGCATCGAGACGCCGCATCGGTGGATGCCGTTCGAGATCGGGCTGCGAAGCACCGAGCCCGGGCTGCTCGCGGTGAAGGCCGCGAGGTATCCGGGCCAGGTGCTCGAGTGGGATCGAGCGGCGCTTCGCTTCACGAACCACGGCGAGGCCACGCGCACGCTCGTTCGCCGCGACTATCGCGCGGGGTTCGAGCCGGTGCGCGTGGCCTGACCGCCTGCGCCGCTCACGGCCCGGGCAGGACCGGGCTCTGGTTCATGATCACCGTCGTCGGCGGGTTGTCGGCACCGTTTGCCACGAATCCGATCGTGACCGAGTCGCCCGGATGCAGGTGACCGTTCCAGGTCTCGTTCATCACGGTGGCGACGCCGTTCTCCTGCGACATGAGCACGCCGTCCCACAGCGAAGTGATCGTGTAGCCCGGCGTATCGAAGACGAGCGTCCAGTGATGCACCATCTCGTCGGAACCGTTCGTGATCGTGAGATGGCCGACGAATCCACTGCCCCAGTCGTCCGAGACGTTCCAGCTC
>VGXK01000291.1 GCA_016873355.1 Phycisphaerae bacterium
GAGCGGGAGGGGGGACTGCTGCTCTATCCGCTCTCGTTCGAGGGCCTCGAGAACTCGCCGAATGTGGTCTACCTCGGGCTGACGCCCGCTCTTCAGATCGGATCGGCCGTCGATTGGGCGCTCGCGCGAGGCGCCAAGCGGTTCTTCCTGCTCGGCGAGGATCGAATCTCGTCGCGAATGCAGACCACGATTGCGCGGGACATGGTGCTGGCGCGCGGCGGTTCCGTGGTCGGAGAACGGATGCTCACCGGCACGAACCCCGACCTGACGGCGGATGCCGCGGCGATCGCGAAGGCGCGACCCGATGTGATCCTCAACTCCGTGAGTGGCGAAACGAACGCGGCGATCATGCGGGCACTGCGCGCGGCGGGAGTCGATCCGGCGGTGACCACGATCGTCAGCGTGGCATTGACCGAGGCGGCCATTGAGCACATGGGTCCGGAGCACTTCGCGGGAACGATGCTTGCGGCGAGCTACTTCAGCGGCCTGGATCTCCCGGCGAACCAGCGGTTCCTTGAGTCGATCCGGCGCGAGGAGGGGTCGGGCATCGGGATCGGAGACGCCATGGCCGCGGCGTACGTGGGCCTTCACCTGTGGGCCCGCGCCGTCGAGGACGCCGGAAGTCTCGATGAGGCGGCGGTGCATCGCGCGCTTGGCGGCCGTCATGCGGAGAGTCCCTACGGCCCGGTGGCCATCGACGCGTCGACGCATTACGCCTGGAAGCCGATGCGGCTCGGGCGCGTCCGCCCCGACGGCGAGATCGAGATCGTGTGGGACTCGGTGCATCCACTGCCGCCGGCGCCGTGGCCGATGTGGCGCCCCCGACGCGAGTGGGAGGCGATGGTCGAAGAAGTGCGCACATCATGGGGAGGTTCGTGGGAGCCTCCGGCGGCGGCGGCGCGATCGGCGCCGTTGGCGCAGGAGCCGCCGCGATGATGGAGACGGACGAGCCCGGTCGCTCGCGAATCTCGCTGATCGTCTTCGGCACGACGATCGCATCGCGGCTGCTGCGCTGGTTCCTCGTCCTGTCGGTGGCGCCGGTGCTGATCGTGCTCGTGACGACATGGTGGATCGCCACCGTGAGCGTCAAGTCGATGCGCCTCGAGAGCCTCGTCGCCATCGCGGAGCAGAAGGCCGATCGGCTGCATTCCTATGCACGCGAGCGCATGAGCGTGGTCACGGCACTCGGCGTGAGCCCCGGAATCAACGCGGCGATCCGGCATCTGCGAGGCAAGGGGTCGCCCGCGGAGCTGGAGCGCGATCGGGAGTTCCTTTCGGTGCTCTCGTCGACCTACCGCGCCCCCAGCGTGATCCTCATCGGTCCCGATGGGGTGGTGCTCACAAGCACGAGCAGCCGCTGGCAATCGGGAGAGTCGCTGGCCACGGGGCGGTACCGGGATTCGGCATTGACGAGGAGCGTCGAGCGTTGCCGCATGCTGCTTCAGGCCGTCGTGAGCGAACCGTCGGCACCGGACGCTGGCGAACGACCGGCGGTGTATGTGTGCGGACCGGCGATGGAGGGTCGCATGCTGACCGGCTTTCTCGCGATCGAGCTCGATCCCACCGAGATCGATGCCGTGTTGCTCGACGAGACCGGCCTTGGCGAGACCGGCCTCACGATGTGCGCGGCCGTCATCGGCAATGATCTCGTGGTGACGGCGCCGACTCGATTCGATCCGGGCGCCTCCTTCTCGGTGACGGCGCCGCTCGGAAGCCGGCGCCTGTTCGAACTCCAGAACGCGGTGCGCGGCATGGATCACTCCGGCTTCGGCGCCGACCTGGAGGGTCATCGCGTCCTCGGCGCCTGGACCTACGTCGCGGCGCTTCGATGGGGGCTTGCCGTGACCATGCGCGAGACCGAGGCGCTGGCGCTGGCGCGGCACCAGCAGCTCGTGACCGGCGCGGTGGTGCTGCTCGGCGCCATTCCCGCGGCGATCGTGGCCTGGGTCGTGGCTCGATCGATCAGCCGTCCCATGGACCGCGCCGTGCGCGCGAGCGAATCCCTGGCCAAGGGCGATCTCTCCCGGCCCGTCGAGCCGATCGGCACCGGTGAACCGCACACGCTTCTCGTCTCGATGAAGGCGGCGATGACGGGGCTCGCGTCGCTGCTGGCGCGCATGGGGCTTTCGGCGCGCGACCTGGAGCAGACCTCGGCCGAGATTCGACGCACCGCCAAGGACCAGGAGGATGTGGCGCAGGGCTTCGGTGCGAGCGCCGCCGAGGTGGCCGCGGCGGTCACGGAGATGACGGGGACGGGGCGCGAGCTGTCGAGCACGATGGGACTGGTGGCCGAGGCCGCGGCGAACGCGGCGGCGTCGGCGGGGCGCGGCCGCGAGCGACTCGCCGAGCTCGATGTGCGTTCCACATCGCTCCGCGACGCGACCGACGGAATCGCGCGGCGCTTCTCCACGATCCGCGAGCGCGCCGCGTCGATCAACGCGGTGATCACCACGATCACGCGCGTGTCCGATCAGACGAACCTGCTCTCGATCAACGCGGCGCTCGAGGCGGAGAAGGCCGGTCGCTACGGTCTTGGATTCCAGGTGGTGGCGCGCGAGATCAATCGCCTCGCCGAGCAGACCGCCGAGGCGACCACGGACATCGAGCGCATCGTGGCGGAGATGCAGGAGGCGGTGGCCGAAGGCGTGGAGGAGATGGGGCGATTCTCGCGCGTCATGGAGGAGAGCGCCGCCGCGAGCGACGATGTCGGCGGCCGGCTCTCCGAGGTCATCGTGCTCGTCGAGGATCTCAAGGAGCGCTTCAAGAGCGTCGCCGAAAGCGTCGAGGCGCAGAGCATCGGCACGCGACAGATCTCGGAGGCGATGAACCAGTTGAGCGACGGCGCCCGGCGAACGATCTCGGCGGTGCAGGCGTTCGTGGCCGCAAGCGGCCAATTGGAGAGGAGCGCCAAGTCGCTCGAGGGCGATGTGGCGCGATTCACGCTTCCCGCGCCAGAATCTTCTCCATGAAGCGGCTGAGGGGCGAGGCCTGGTACTCGCCGAATGCGTCCGTCCCGACGAACCCCGACCTCGCGTAGAGCGCGATGGCCTCGGGCTGGCGCGGACCGGTTTCGAGCAGCAGCCGAACGGCGCCGAGCCGGCGCGCCTCGGACTCGAGCGCGGCGAGGATGAGGCCGCCCGCCCCGCGACCGCGCCGCTCGCGCACCACGAACATGCGCTTGATCTCGGCGATGCCCGGCTCGAGCAGCCGAACGGCGCCGCAACCGATCGCCGCGCCGTCCGCCGAGCGCGCCACGAGGAAGGCGCCGCGCCCCGGCGCCACTTCGTCGGGATCGAGCCGGAAGTGGTCGGCCGTGCGATCCTCCGGGTAGCGCTCGATGATCTCGGCGTCGAGCGCGGCGATGAGGGCGCGGACCTCGGGCTCGTGGAGCTCGTGCCGGGAGATCGTGACGGCCCCGCTCATGACGGCGCGGTGCGTCACTCCGCCGCCACGACGATCGAATCGCCCACCCGGATCACGCCGCCGCGCACGATCCGCGCGCGAAGGCCGCCCTTGTGGGTGAAGAAGCGCACGACTCCGTCGTGGGTCCGCTTCTGGAAGGTGCCGCATGGCTCGCAGAGCCGGATGCCCTCGGCCTCGACCTCGCCGAGCCTGAAGCGACGCCCGACG
>VGXK01000292.1 GCA_016873355.1 Phycisphaerae bacterium
CGGACGAAGACCACACGACGAAGGAGAGAGCGATGGCCCGATCGAACGAAGGTAAGGAGACGCGATGAAAGCCGCCGAGAACAACACGAAGCCGAACGACAACGACTTGCTCGCGCGATTGCGCGCGGTCGCTGTCGACCCCGCCGAAGTCAACCGCCGACGCCACGAGGCAGAAGTCGCTGCGGCGCTCGACGTTCTCCAGCCGCTGTTCGACAAGGCGTCGGCCCTGGCCGACGAGGCCGACGCGATCCGCGACGAGCACGGGACGTTCCTCGCAGACGTCGTCCAGCTCCCGTTCGCGGAGCTACGCAAGCGCCTGCCGGAGTGTGTCGTGCCGGGCAGCGATCAGTCGACGCAGACGCGGCTCGGATTGCTGGAGCGAGTCGCGCGTGACGCGCACGAGATCGTCAACGTGTCCGCGCCGCTCACGACGGCCTTTCTGCGCCGCGAAGTGAGGCTGTTGAAGAAGATTGTGCAGACGTCGCCGCAGAGCGCGTTGGAGATCGCCCGCGCCACGCCAGCCAACCCGAGCCTGCCGGGCGGGCTCGCGATTACCGTCGACGGCTTTCACGGCAACGGTTTCGTCGGGAGCGGCCACGGCTTCGGCGGCACGCTCGTCGCCGTGCGCGAGCACATTGCGAACGTCCGCGTGCTGCTCGCCAAGATCGAATCGGGCGTCGGCGGTGATCTCGCGGCGCTCGCAGCGGCCGTGAAGCAGGAGCAGGCGACGGAGCAGCCCGCGGAGCGCTCGGACGTCGAGACGTACCGCGAGCTGCGCGAAGCCGAGAAACAGTGGCTGCCGGAGCCCCAAGACCACACGCTCACGGACTTCGATGTCTTCAACTACGACAACACGAGGCGGCGCTGACAATGGCTGACGACGTGTACCACGCGGAAGGCAGAGATTATCTTGGCGATGCACTCGACGAAAGCCGGGCGCGCGGCTCATCGAACGCGCGCACGGCGAGCGCGCCCGCGCGCGGCGCAACGACACCGGCTGCCGATGTCCATCACGCGGAAGGCCACGCCGATGCCCTGGGCGAAGCGCTCGATGCAAGTCGAGAGCGCGAGGCGGCAGCCTCCGGCGCGCAGAAGCAGCGGGACGCGGCGCTCTCGCCGAACGAGCGCCGGCTCCGCGAGCTGAATAGCCCGGAGAGTCCGCTGTTCAAGGCGGGCGCGACGGACGAGGAGCGCTCCGCGGCACTCAAGGAACTGAGGGAGCTTTTGGCGGCCGACCCCGAAGCCGCGGCGCAGCGAGCGGAGGCAACGACCGACGAGCTGCGCGCCCAGCTCGGGCTCGACAGTCCGAAGCTCCGCAGCGCGTGGGCCAAGGAGAACTACTCGACCGATGCTGAGGCCGTCTTTCTTTCGGGCGCGGTCGCGAACGCGTACGACCCCGCGCTCGTTGGCGAGCTGCGCGACTGGTACGTCGAAGCCGCGCAAGGACGGTTCTTCGGCGAGATCACGAACGACGCGGTCGCGGAGTTCCACCGCACCTTCGAGACGCGGCTGTCGAAGGCTCATCGCGACGAGCTTGTCGATTGGGCGAAGCGCGGGTTCACCGGCTTCGAGCGGAAGGGAGCGTCGCGATGAGTACCGACAGCACGCGAGCGAAGCAGCGCCACGACACGCAGCGCGCTGCGCGCGAGCGCCACGCGGCACCGCGCGAATCGGTCGGTCGCGTCATCTCGGCCGACTCCACCGCGCTCGCGCGGCCTTGCGCGCGATCTCGGAGCGCTCGGACTTCGACACGCCGTCCCAACGCGCCTTCCCGCCCTTCGGGCCGCCCTTCTTGCCACCGCGTGACCACGCGCGGAGGAGGCGTTGCAGCGCGATGGCGGGATCGTCAGTGCGCTTCGGCACGGCACTCACAGTAGCACGCGCCGTTTGACCGAAACGTCTGACGAGACGGTAGACGGCACGTTTCAAGCGGCTTCGCGACCCTGTTGACATGCAAGAACATCTTCTTGCATGATACGGCTGTCCTTGCACGACGCAAGCGACGGCAGCGCCGGCCCAACGGCGGGGCAGTGAGCGCAGTCAACACGACGAAGGGGCGAACGATGAAAGAGCGCGACATGGCGGTAGCGAACGGCTTCAGCAAGCTGTCCGACGCTCACGAGCTGGCGCGCGGCGCCGCGGCAATCCGTGAGTTCCTCCCGATGATCGAAGGTCAGGACGAGGAAGGCCAGCTTCCCGAAGGCTCCGCGCGCGGCGTGAAGCATGTGCTCGCCGCGATCGACGCACGCGTGCTGGACCTACTGACGGAAGCGGAGGAGGAGCTTCTGAACGCCGCGAATCCCGCGGCGCTCACCGCGGCAGCGCTCGTAGAGATCACGGGGAAGGAGGAGTAGCGAACATGGCGACAGTCGGTCAACGAACATGGCGCGTGCCGGGCACGCGCACGAAGCGGAAAGCGTGGGGCTACACGGCTCAAACGCCCGACGGCAACCAGAAACGGATGTATCGCACCGAGTGGACGAAGGACGATGCGGAGAAAGCGCTCGCCGCATGGCAACTCGGGGTTGCAGAAGACAATGCGAAGAGAGCGGCTGAGGCTGATGGACCTACGCTCGAAGAGGCGGCTGAAAGGTACCTCGGGTTGAAGTCGCGCAAGCGTAGCCTCGCGGGGGATCGTCGCCAGCTCGAACATCTCAAGTCCGCGTTCGGCGCGACGACACTGCTGACGGCAATCTCCGCGGATCGTGTGAGCGCGTACAAGGCACAGCGACTCGCTACTGTTCGGAAGATCGGTAAGGACGACAACGCTGTTGAACGGCCGCTGTCTGCCGCAGCGATCAACAGACCTCTCGCACTACTCCGGCATTTGCTGCGACTCGCGTACGAGGAATGGGGCGTCATCTCGCACGTTCCCAAGATTCGGACTGAGAAGGAGCCGCAGGGCCGGCTCCGGTGGCTCACAGAGAACGAAGCGGCAAACCTCCTCGCCGCTTGTCGCAAGAGCCGCAACGCGGCGCTTGCTGACCTTGTCGAGTTCGCCATGTTCACTGGGGTTCGGCAGGGCGAAGCGCTTGGGCTAACGTGGGATCGCGTCGACCGCGCGAGAGGCGCCGTGCGCCTCGAAGTGACGAAGTCCGGCCTGCGCCGCGAAGTTCCGCTCAACAGCAACGCCGATGCAGTGCTGGCGCGCCGGTGGAGTGAAGGCGCATCTGGAGTCGTGTTCGGGAGTCGGAAGTGGAACAGTTTCCGTAGCGCGTGGGAGACAGCCCTGTGCGCGACAGGAATCGAAGACTTCCGGTTCCACGACCTCCGTCACACATTCGCGTCCTGGCTTGTGCAGCGAGGCCGTACGTCGAAGGAAATTCAGACGGCGCTCGGTCATCAGACGCCGGCCATGACTAACCGTTACACACACCTCGCGCCCGATCATCTCCGCGCGGCAGTCGCATCGCTTGACGGCGTGCTTCCTCTCACGAGTGCCACTTCGCCAACGCAAGAATCAACGCAAGAGATGTCAGCAGGCGCGAGCACCGCGATCGGTGCTCGCTAACCTGCTGATCGTGTTGGTGGGCCGTCAAGGACTCGAACCTTGGACCCGCTGATTAAGAGTCAGCTGCTCTACCAACTGAGCTAACGGCCCAACACCTGCTCTCGATG
>VGXK01000293.1 GCA_016873355.1 Phycisphaerae bacterium
CGACACCACGCATCGACCCGCCCAGAGTCCCGCCGGAACGAAGAAGAGAAGCTCGGCGGCGCGGCCGACGAGTTCGGCGGCGAGTCCCGCGCTGAGCGGAATGCCGGCGAGCGGCGTGGCGAGCAGGCCCACGGCCCACTCGCGGATGCCGAGGCCGTTGCCGATGAACGGCACGAGGTTCGCGCTGACCGCGACGCAGCCGAACGCGAGCGCCGCGTGCGGCGAGATCGTTTCCCCCACGAGCGCGAAGCACGCCCACGCGCGAACGCCCCAGAGCAGCAGCTCGAGCCAGCGCGCCGCGAGGGCCCACGCGAACGGGCGGAGTCGCGGCGACGGCAGCAGCGGAAGCGCCACGAGTCCGGCAAGCGCCGGCGACCACCACGGAAGCTGCGCGCCGAAACGGGAGTGCGCCCAGAGCGCCGCGAGCAGCAGTCCCACGGAGACCGCGCTCGCGAGCGTCGCTTCGAGCAGCGAAAGCACGGTGCGCTGCACCGGAATGCGATTCACGAGGTGGTGGTAGGCGACGCGGCCGGCGAGGCCCGGCTGCAACGGAATGAAGTTGCCCAGCGTGCTCGAGCAGACGAGTTCGAACATCTCGCGCCAGCCCACGCGGCCGTGCCGCTCGATGAGCACCTTGAGCACGATCGTCGAGAGCAGCGTCGAGCCGAGCAGCGAGCCCGCGAGCGCCAGCAGCGCCGTCGGCGACGGCGAACGCAGCGCCTCGAGCGCGAGCGGAAGTTCCTGGCCGCGCAGCAGCAGGACGGCGAGCGCCGCCAGGAGGAGCACGAGTCCCGCGACGGTGCCCACCGTGCGCCAGCGCCGGCGCGTGCGGCGATCGAGCGGGGTGGCCCAGACTCCGGCGTCCGAGGCGCCAGGGTCGACGGCGGCGCCGTCATCGTTCGTGCGCTCAGGCATGGCGCGGCTGCTCCGCGCGATTCGCATCGGGGTTGCGGACGGAGCCCGCGTCGCGCGCGGCGCTCGTCACGCCGCCTTCCGCGAGGCCGATCGGCGCGCGCACGGCGCCCGAGCGCCGCGTCGCTTCGAGCCGCGCCAGGTTCTCGCCTTCGAAGCGCCGATCGTTCTCACGGTGCCAGAGGTGGAGCACGGTGCACTCGGGACCGGTGCGGCGCACGAGCACGCCGTCGTTCAGTCCGCGGATCGCGAGATCGCTGTCCTCGTATCCCCAGCCGACGAAGCGTTCGTCGAAGCCGTTGAGCCGCTCGAAGTCGGTGCGCCACACCGCGAGATTGCAGGTGCGCACGCCGCGCCACTCGCGTCGCGCGGCGCCGACGGTGCGGGACCACGGGAGCGCGATCAGGCCGGACACGCGGTTCACCTCGCCGCGCAGGCGCGCGCGGATCCACGAGGCGGCGCTTCGGTCGTGCAGCGGAAGCCGTTCCGCGAGCACGCGATTCGTGAAGGGTTCGGAGAGCAGCGCGCGGCTGCCGCGCATCATGGAGCGGGGGCGCGCCGCGCGTGCGTGGGCTGCGACGAAGCGCGTTCGCGGAATGCAGTCGCCGTCGAGGAAGACGAGCAGGTCGCCGCGGGACTTCGCCGCGGCGCGGTTGCGGATCGCGCCCGCGCGGAAGCCGGCGTCCTCGTGCCAGACATGCTCGAGCGCGCCCCGGAAGCGCGGGCGGAACGATTCGACGAGCTCGCGCGTGGGCTCGCCGCTTCCGTCGTCGGCCACGAGCGCCTCGAAGCGCAACGACGACGCGCCGAGCGCTCCGGACGAGGCCGGCTCCGCGTCGCGCTGCGCGAGCAGTCCCTCGAGCACGGCCGCGAGCGCGTCCGGACGGTTGTAGGTGGTGACGATGACCGAGAGCAGCATGGCGTTCCGAGCCGTTCACTCGCCGGCGAGGAGCATTGCGCGGAGCGCGTCGCCGGCGCGAGCGCGCGT
The DNA here is from genome assembly GCA_016873355.1 of Phycisphaerae bacterium. GTDB lineage: Bacteria > Planctomycetota > Phycisphaerae > Phycisphaerales > SM1A02 > VGXK01. The sequence goes on from VGXK01000293.1 coordinate 1,901, forward strand.
CACGACGCGTCGATGCCGAGATCGCGCACGGTGAAGATCGAGTCGAAGCAGATGCCGGCGTTCTCGACATTCTCCCGCGCGCCTTCGAGCCGATCGATCGTGGCGATCACATGCGTGACGACGGCGCCGGCGTCGACGAGCACCTTCGCCGCCTCGAGGGCCTGACCGCCGGTGGTGGCCACGTCCTCGACGAGCACGATGCGATCGCCCTTGTTCACGGCGCCCTCGAGCTGTTTCGCGGTGCCGTAGTCCTTCTTGGCGTTGCGAACGAAGACGCACGGAAGTCCGCTGGCGAGGCTCGTGGCCGAGACGAGCGGAATGCCGCCGAGTTCGGCGCCCGCCAGGCGCGTGGTTCCCGCCGGAATCCGCGCCGCGAAGAGCACGCCGAGATCTCGCAGGATCTCGGGGCGCGTGGAGAAGAGGTACTTGTCGAGGTAGAAGGAGCTCGTGCGGCCGCTTCGCAGCGTGAACGAGCCGCGAAGCAGCGACGCGTCCGCGATGCGGCGGGCCAGCGCCGCGCGATCGATGCGGGACGCGGCACCGGATGCCGCCGCCGCCCGTTCGTCGGCGGCCGCGCTGCTCTCGTGCGGATTCGAAGCCATGGCCATCGTCGTGGATTCGTTCGTGGCGCGGTCTCCGGCGCGGAGGGTAGCATCTCCGCCCCGTGGCTTCGGTCTGCTTCTACTTCCAGGTGCATCAGCCGTATCGTCTGCGTCGCTACTCGGTCTTCGACAGCGATCCGTTCTACTTCGGCAACGCGGCGAACGAGCAGATCCTCCGCAAGGTGGCGGAGAAGTGCTACCGCCCCGCGACGGCGAAGATCCTCGATCTCGTGAAGCGCCACGACGGCCGCTTCCGCGTGAGCTATTCCATCACCCGCACCGCGCTCGAGCAGATGTCGGCGTGGGCGCCCGACGTGATCGAGCTCTTTCAGCAGCTCGGCGCCACGGGCGCGTGCGAATTCCTGGCCGAGACGAGTCATCACAGCCTGAGCTTCCTCTTCTCGCGCGAGGAGTTCGACGAGCAGGTGCGACTCCACGAAGAGTCGATGCGGTCGCTCTTCGGGCAGACGCCGAAGGTCTTCCGCAACACGGAGCTCGTCTTCAACAACGAGCTCGCCGGGCACATGGCGTGGATGGGAAAGCACAAGGCCGTCGTCTGCGAAGGCGTGGAGCGGCTGCTCGGATTCCGCAGCCCGAACTACATCTATCGCCCGCCGCCCAGCGCCACCCCCGCGGGACGCGAGCCGGTGAAGCTGCTGCTCAAGAACCATCGCCTGAGCGACGACATCGCGTTCCGGTTCAGCGAGCGCTCGTGGAAGGAGTGGCCGCTCACCGCGGAGAAGTTCGCGCGCTGGGTGAATCAGATCAACGGCGACGGCTTCGTCTGCAATCTCTTCATGGACTACGAGACGCTCGGCGAGCATCAGTGGGCCGAGACGGGCATCTTCGACTTCCTCGAGGTGCTGCCCGAGAAGATCTTCGACGTGAACCCGGGTCACAACGACTTTCTCACGCCGAGTCAATTGCTCGATTGCTACAAGCCGATCGGCGAGTACGGCAGCGAGAACTTCATCAGTTGGGCCGACACCGAGCGGGATCTCTCGGCGTGGCTCGGCAATCCGCTCCAGGACAACGCGGTGGCCGAGCTCTACAAGCTCGAGCCGGCGGTGAAGGCGCGGCATGCGGCGGGCGACGAGTACATCCTCGAGGATTGG
>VGXK01000294.1 GCA_016873355.1 Phycisphaerae bacterium
ATGAGGAGGAACCGCTCTCGCCTCGCGGCGGGCGCGCACAGCCGCAGGCGGACGGGGCGATTCTCGTGGTGCTTCCGTCGAACCCGGCCGGCGCGGTGACGATCGCCGATGTCGGAACGAGGCTCGGCGCTACGAGCACGGTCCCCAGAATCCGAGCAGGCCGCCCAGGTCGTCGCCGTCCACCATGTCGTCGGAATTGAAGTCCGCCTCGCATCCGGGGCAGTCGCCCCAGGATCCGAGAAGCGTTCCGAGATCGTCGCCGTCGACCTCGCCGTCTCGATTGAAGTCGCCGACGCAGATCGACGACGCGACGAAGTTGAGCGAATACGTGGTGAGCACGGGACTCGCCTGCTGCATCAGGAACGTGTAGGTGCCGGGCGCGATGGGCCCGGAGAAACCGGGACCGGCGAGCAGATCCGGCGACCCTGCCTGGTAGTTGGGAAAGAGATCGGTGCCGTCGGGAGTCGCGGCCTCGATGTGCGCGCCGGCGAGCAGGCTGGCGGCGGTGCCCGCGCCGGGAATCACGCTCGTGGGACCATCGTCGAAGTGCGTCCAGACGAGATTGTTCGGCGAGAGCGTGTTCAGAATGAGCTGCGTGATCTCCACTCCTGCGGGCACGACGAAGGTGATGTAGTCGCGCTGATCGGCTCCGCCCGAATTCGTCACCGATCCCATGAAGAGGTTGCTGCCCGCGACGACGACGCCGGCGTTGCTCGGCGCGCTCGGGTTGCCGGACGCGTCCCCGCTGACGCCCTCGTTCCACAGGACCTGCGCTCCGGCGGTGCTTGCGATCGTCATCGCGACGAGCATGGGTGCGAACGCGTTCATCCGATTCTCCTTGGGTTCGATTGCGGTCCCCCACCTTGTCGCCCTACCCCTAGCACGAATCCTCGCCACGGTCGATGCTCGAGTGGTGATTATCCCGCGCCGAAGGGTCGCACCGCGCCCGGCCCTTCACCCCCGTGGTGCCGAAGCACTCACGTCGCGGTCTCCGGCTTCTCGTCACGCTCCGGCAGTCGCTCCACCGAGAGCTTCTGAACCGTCGTTGCGTTCGCTTCCAGCACGCTCACCCGAAGCCCGGCGTCCTCGAATGCCTCCCCCGCCGCCGGCACGCGTCCGAAGTGCGTGAGCACGAATCCTGCGACGGTCGTGTACGGCACGTCGTCGGCCACCGGGATGTCGAAATGCGCGGCGAGCGCTTCCCACGGATACCGCCCCTCGACCTCGACGATCGTCCGCGAGACCTCGACCATGTGCGGCGAATCGTCGTCGATGCCTTCGTGCTCGTCGCGGATCTCGCCCACGATCTCCTCGAGCACGTCCTCGATCGTGAGCAGGCCCGCGGTGCCGCCGAACTCGTCGATCACGATCGCCATGTGCAGCTTGCTGCGCTGGAACTCGAGCAGCAGGTCGCGCACCTTCTTCGTCTCCGGCACGCGGATCGGCTGGCGAAGCAGCGGCCGCAGCACGAAATCGTTGCGATGCATGCCGAGCTGCGGCGCAAGGTCCTTCACGTAGAGCACGCCGACGATGCGATCGAGGCTTCCCTCGTAGACCGGAATGCGCGAGTGACCCTCGCGATGGATCATGCCGCGGATCACCGCGAGGTCGTCGGTGTACTCGAGCCCCTCGATCTCGGTGCGCGGCGTCATCACCTCCGCCACGACCGTGTCGGTGAACTCGACCACGTTCTCGATCATGCGCGCGCTGACCGGATCGATGCCGCCCTGGCGTCGCGTGTCCTCGATGCTCTGAAGCAGTTCCCGCTCCGAGCGCGAGCCGCGCGTGTTCGCGCCGGTGAGCCGCTTCACCGCCTCGTCGACGCCGCGACCCACGGTGGTGAGCGGCCGCAGCAGGAAGTCGCTGACCCGGAGCATCGGCATGCAGCTCGTGATGAGTCCCACCGCCGCGTAGCGGGCGATCGCCCCGCTCACGACGCTCGTGAAGAGCCAGAGGAGGAGCGCGCTCGTAAGCAGCGCTTGCGCGATCTGCCAGTGGTCGGCGTGGATCGTTCCGTCGGGCTGGCGCGTGCCCGCCCAGAGCACGATCGCGAAGAAGCCGATGCGCCCCCAGGTACGCAGGAAGCTCACCGCGTCGTCGACCTGCTTCCAGCGATCGAAGATCCACTGATTCGTCGCCGCGCGGCCGTGCTCCTCGAAGCGTTCGGCCACCGCGGACTCGCTCGCCTGCACGAGCGCGAGATTCAGCGCCGAGAAGAGCGTGGTCAGCGCGAGCAGCACGATCGCCGCGGCGACGAGCAGCGTCACGGCCCCTCTCCCTCCGGCTCGACGCGCGCTCGCGCGCCGAGCGCCGCCAGGATGCGGGACTCCTCGGCGTGCATGCGCTCGAACGCTTCGGGCGTCGCGTCGTCGTGGCCGAGGCCGTGCAGCAGTCCGTGCACGGCGTAGAGCAGCAGCTCGTCGCGAACGGGGTGGCCGAATTCGCCGGCGCGCCGCACCGCCTCGTCCGCGCAGATCGCCACGTCGATCTCGCGCCCGGAACTCCAGGTCAGCACGTCCGTCGTCGTGGCGAGACCCAGCGATCGCTCGTGCAGTCGAATCATGTCCGCATCGTCCACCACGCGCACGCGCAGTTCGGCGACCGGCGCCGCCGTGAGCGCCACCGCCGCCGCGAGCCGTTCCGCGAGCCATTCCCGGTCGGAGGCGCTCGCGGCCGCCCCCACCACCTCGATCACGCCCGTCCCGCCGAAACGAAGACCGGCACGAACTTCGGCTTCACGCGCTTCTCGAAGTCGCCCCGGAACTTGTTCACGATCGTGCGCATGGCCCAGTTGTTGCCGTCGGCGAGGCCGCAGATCGTCGTTCCCGGCGTCAATCCCATGCTGCCGCCGAGCTCGATGAGCAGATCGAGGTCGGCGCTCGTGCCGTCGCCGCGCTCGATGCGCTCGAGCACCTTGAGGATCCACCCGCTGCCTTCCCGGCACGGCGTGCACTGCCCGCACGATTCGTTCTTGAAGAAGCGCGCGATGTTCCGCGCCACCATCACCATGTCGGTGTCCTCGTCGAACACGGTGGGACACGCCGTGCCGAGGCCGAGCACGTCGCAGTTGCGGCCGATGTCGAAATCCATTGCCGCTTCGTACTGATCGGTGCCGAGCATGCCCATGCTGATGCCGCCGGCGATGGCGCCCTTGAAGCGCTTGCCGTGGCGCATGCCCCCGCAGTACTCCTCGACGAGCGTCGACAGCTTGATGCCGAGCGGCGGCTCGAAGCAGCCGGGGCGCGCGACGTGACCCGAGACGCCCATGAGCTTGGGTCCCCAGCTCGGCATGCCGCCGTGCGCACCCGCCACGCCGATCTTCTTCCACCACTCGCTGCCGCGCTCGAGCACGTGCACGCACGCGGCGAGCGTCTCCACGTTGTTCACGATCGTCGGTCGCCCGAAGAGGCCCTTCACCGCGGGGAACGGCGGCTTGATGCGAGGCCATCCGCGCTTGCCTTCCACCGCTTCGAGCAGTCCCGTCTCTTCGCCGCAGATGTAGGCGCCGGCGCTTCGATGCAGAATGCACTCCACCTTGAACGGCCTCTTGCCGCGCAGCAGTCCCTGGCCGCCGAAGACGCCCTTCGCGTATGCCTCGTCGATGGCGGCCT
>VGXK01000295.1 GCA_016873355.1 Phycisphaerae bacterium
CGACCGCGCTGCCGCTCGACGTGGTCGACAAGTTCCAGATCAACCGGCAGAACGATGCGCTGAAGGACCAGCTCGTCATCGAGGACAGCGGCGACACGGCGCTGCAGAAGGGTCGCCTCTACACGAAGGACGAAGTGAAGGAGGCGAACACGCTCGCCGAGAGCCAGGGCAAGAAGCCGTGCAAGACGCGGCGCCCGAAGCAGGCCCGTTTCAAGACGCTGCTGCTCGGCATCACGAAGGCGTCGCTCCAGGCGGAGAGCTTCCTCTCGGGCGCGAGCTTCCAGGAGACCACGAAGGTGCTCACGGAAGCGGCGCTCAAGGGCGCCGTCGACAAGCTCCAGGGGCTCAAGGAGAACGTGCTGCTCGGGCACCTGATCCCCGCCGGCACCGGCTTCGGCCTCTATCCCAAGATCAAGGTGAAGCCGCTCGTCGAGCTTCCCGCGATCGACGAGGCGACCGAGGCCGCGATGCGCTCCGACGCGGCGAATCGGGCCGAGTCGCTCGGCGCCGAGCGCGTGGGCGTGGGCACCACCGTGGCCGACATGGTCGCCGCCCAGGCGGCGAGCACGGTGCTCGCGCCGGGTTCCGGCGACGAGGGCTCGCCGGAGTTCGACGACGATGGCGGTGACGAACTCATGATCGGCGACGAGTCCGCGGGCGACGAGCTCGACGAAGTCGTGGCCGAGGACGGCGACGGCGACGACGGCGGCGAGGAGCGAACCGAGCAGTCGTGAGCGGCGGCGAGCCCTGGTACCGGGACGGGCTCCGCTTCGCCTGCACGCAGTGCGGCAACTGCTGCTCGGGACCTCCCGGCGCCGTCTGGGTGGAGCCCGAGGAGTGCCGCGCGCTCGCGGAGCAGCTGAGCCTCGAACTGCCGGAGTTCCTGTCCCGCTTCACGCGCGAGGTCGGCTCGCGGCGCTCGCTCGAGGAGCGCGTGACGGAACACGGAAACGACTGCATCTTCCTCGACCGCGAGTCGGCGCCCGGCCGCGCGCTGTGCGGCGTCTACGAGGCGCGGCCGTCGCAGTGCCGCACATGGCCCTTCTGGCGCGAGAACCTGGCGAGCCGCGATCGATGGAACGCAACCCGCCAGCGCGTGCCCTGCCCCGGCATGGACGCGCCGAACGGGCGCGTGTTCCCGCTCGTCGAGATCCGCGTGATGCTCGACGAAGACACGAAGCGCTCGGAGCAGGCGCCGTGGTGAGCGACGAGGCGAGCTCCTTGGCGAGCGCATGGCTGCGCGACGCGGCGCGCCCCGAGCTCGACGCGGCGCTCCGCGCCGTCTTCGACGAGGCGTCGCGCGAGGTCGACGAGCGGCGGCCGATCTGCCTGGCCGGCGGACACTGCTGCCGATTCGCCGAGTACGGCCACGATCTCTTCGTCACGGGACTCGAGACCGCGTGGTTCCTGCTGCGGGCCGGGAGGCCGCCCGAGCGGCGCGATCGCTCGCTGCCCATCCTGGCGAGCGGTGCGTGCCCATGGCTCGACGGCCGTCTCTGCGGCGCCCGATCGGCGAGGCCGCTCGGCTGCCGGACCTTCTTCTGCGACCCGCGCCACGCGGCGTGGAGCACCGGTCTGCTTGAACGACTGCACGCCCGGATCCGAAGCATGCACGAGGAGTTCGGCGTCGTCTACCGCTACGGAGAGTGGCTCCGTATGCTGAGCCTCTTCGCCGATGCCGGCTCCACTCGGCGAGGGACCTCATGAACGCAGACCCCGGTCGCTACACGCTCCGTCGCGGCGAACACTCCTTCGGTCCGTACACGCTGAACGAGGTCGCCGCCTACCTCGCCACCGGCAACCTGATTCCGCAGGACGCGCTCTTCGACCACGAGACGCAGCGGTGGTCCACCGTGGAGGCGGTGCTGAAGCAGCACGGCATCGAGCCGCCGGCCGCCGTGATTCCGCCGCCGCTCGAAAGCGCGGGCGCGGCCGATCCGGCGAGCGTTCTCTCGGGCGCCGCCGCGGTTCCCGGCCGAGCGTCGCCGGGCGGTTTCGCGTCGGCCGAAGTCGGCGTCGCGCCGGGCATGGTGGCGCCGGGAAGCCGCCAGGGCATGGCGATCGCGGCGCTCGTACTCGGGATCTCGTCCTTCGCCCTCTGCTGCGGGATCTTCACGGGCATTCCCGCGATCGTGCTCGGCGTGATGGCGATGAAGGACCCCGTTCATCGGGGCATGGGAATCGCGGGACTCGTGCTGGGAATCCTCAGCATCTTCACTTCCCTCGTGTATTTCGTCTTCCAGGTCGTCAGGATCTGAGTGGAAGCGATGGCGAGCGTGCGTTCGAGTCGTTCCCGCCCGCGCGCCGACACCGTGGCGTTCGTCAGCCTCGGCTGCCCGAAGAACCTGGTCGACAGCGAGAAGATGCTCTCGACCCTTCGCGACGCGGGCTTCGAGCTCGTGAGCGAGCACGACGGCGCGGGCACGATCGTCATCAACACCTGCGGGTTCCTGGAGGCGAGCCGCGACGAATCGATGGAGGTGATCCACGAGGCGCTCGAGCGCAAGCGCAAGGGACGCGTGGGACGCGTGGTCGTCGCGGGCTGCCTCGTGCAGCGGCATCGCGCGAAGATGCTCGAGTGGGCGCCCGGAATCGACGCACTCGTGGGCGTCTTCGATCGCGATCGGATCGCCCACGCCGTTCGCGGCGAGCACGCCGCGTCCACGCGCTCCGCCACGCTCGAGCCGCCGCACCGATTCTGGATCTCGGCGAACGCGCTGCAGGCCGCCGCCGAGCGCGGGCGCTCCACCGTCGGGCTCACCGTGAACGGCGCCGACGGCAACGGCGTCGGCTACTTCGAGGACGACTCGGGGCGCTTCCGCCTCACGCCGCGCCACTGGGCGTACCTGCGCGTGAGCGAAGGCTGCAATCAGCGCTGCGCCTTCTGCACGATTCCCTCGATCCGCGGCAAGATGCGCTCGAAGCCGATCGACGCGATCCTGCGCGAGGCGCGGGAGCTCTTCCAGCAGGGCGCGGTCGAGCTTGATCTCATCGGCCAGGACACGACGAGCTACGGCGCCGACATCGGCTACGAACCGGGGCTCGTGGGACTGCTCGAGTCGCTCGACCGCGAAGCGGCCTCGCACGGCGGCGCGTGGCTGCGCCTCATGTACGCCTACCCGAGCACCTTCGACGACGCGATGATCGATTGCTTCGCGAGACTGCCGAACCTGCTCGAGTACGTGGACATTCCGCTCCAGCACGCCAGCGACCGCATGCTCACGGCCATGCGGCGCCAGACGAGCGCGGCGGCGCAGCGCTCGCTCATCCGGCGCCTGCGCGAACGCGTGCCGGGCATGGCCATCCGCACGACCTTCATCACCGGCTTCCCCGGCGAGACCGAGGAGGATCACCGGGAGCTGCTCGACTTCGTGCGCGAGAGCCGCTTCGACATGATGGGCGTCTTCCGCTATTCCCGCGAGCAGCCGACGCCGGCGGGAACGATGGACCTCGATCCGGCGCTGCACGTTCCGGACGAAGTGAAGGCAGAGCGCGAACAGGAGCTCATGCTCGCGCAGCAGCAGATCGCGTTCGAGGCGGCGAAGTCGATGGCGGCCAGGCGCACTCGCGTGGACGTGCTCGTCGACGGCCCC
>VGXK01000296.1 GCA_016873355.1 Phycisphaerae bacterium
GACGCAGGTGCGCACGCTCGAGAGCGCCGTGGCGCAGGTCGATCGCCAGTTGTCCGAGACGGAGGCGGAAGCGGCCCGCATCGACCTCGAGGCGGAGCAGCTCCGGGCGCAGGCGCTGTCGCTTCGGCCGCGGCAGGCGCTGCCGTTCGTCGAGCAGGCCGCGGAGCTGCGGATCCGCAATGCGGATCTTCGCGGGCAGCTCGGCCGCATGCAGTCGGAGCGCAGCGCGCTGGCGCCGCAGCTTGCCGGCGCCAAGGCGCTCGGCGAGGGCGGCGCCGCCATGATCGAAGTGACCGACGGCGCGCTCGAGGATCTCCAGGGGCTCTCCGAGAAGGCTCGCGAGGCCGCGGCGCGCGCGCGTCGCGGCGCGGGCGACATCCGCGGCGGCGCGAAGGAGCGGCTGAACGCGGTGCTGACCGAGATGAGCGGCGACCTCCAGGCGCGCTACGACGCGGCGATCTCGGGACTCGAACGGAGCACGCAGCTTGCGCAGCAGGCCGGCACCGGCGGGGACGCGCTCTCCACGGACTCGGCGGCGATCGCCCGGGCGTCGTCGCAGCTCGATCTCGCGCAGGCGATGGCGCTTCGCGCCATGGCTCGCGCGGACCACGCGGCGCTGCTCACGCAGATCAACGCGCTCGGCGGATGGGGCGAGCAGGCGCAGCTCGAGCCCGCCGCGACGCAGGCGGCGAACGAGGCGACCGAGGCGATCGGCAAGGCCAAGGAGCAGTACGCGGCCGTCGTCGAATCGCTTCAGAACCTGCGCACGCCGGCGCTCCAGAACAGCGCGAACGTGAAGGCGCTCCAGGCGAGGGCGCAGGCGGCGCTCGCGGAGCTCGAGGCGCCCGGATCGAGCGGCGCCGGCTCGGCGCTCGCGGACGGCCCCACCGGCTCGACCGGTTCCAGCGGCGCCCCCGCCACTCCGGAGGATCTCATCGCCCGCCTCAACGCGGCGGAATCGGATCCCAACTCGATGGACTCGGCCATGTCGCTCTTCCGCGCCGAGCGCAGCGCCAAGTTCCTCGCCGCCATGAAGTCCTTCGCGGAGGCCATGAAGCCGGTGCTGACGGCGTCGCAGAAGAAGTTCGGCGCACCGCTCGTCATGGCCGCCGCCGGCGGCATGAGCGCGCCGACGGTTCGGCAGGGTCGAGTGGTCTCCACCGACGGCGACACGGCGACGATCGAGTTCCAAGCTCCGACCGGTGCGGTGCAGGCGAAGGCCGTCAGGATCGACGGAGCCTGGTACATCGACTTCGATTCCATTCTCGACGCGGCGGCGCCCGGCGCTTCGGCGCAGGCGAACCAGATGGCGCCGATGTTCGAGGCGATGGCAATGACCATGTCGAGCGCCGCCAACGCGTTCGCGGCGCGGATCGAGGCGGGCGAATTCTCCTCCGTGGAGGAGGCGTCGGCCGCGTTCGCGCAGGAAATGGCGAAGATGATGGGCCCGATGATGAAGCCGGGCGCGGGCGGCGGCGCCCCGTAAGGCCGTCCGTGCCGGCGGCGCCCGCGACTCCGCTCAGGCGGTCGTCGTGAGCGTCCGTCCCGTTCGACGAATCGCGAGATCAGAGCCGAAGCTCGAGACACGCCGACGGATCATGGCGTCGACATCGCGTGGGGAGCAGTTGCCGCACGCGGCAGCCGCCCTCCGGATCTGTTCGTCCGTCGGCTCGATGGCCAAGCGACGCTCGCGCTCGGCGGCGTCAGGCGCACCGTCGTTGGATCGCCAGCCCTGCGACGCAGACCAGCAGCGACGCGGCGTGGCGATCTCCGGACGCGGGCTCACGCATAACTGTGCAGGCCCGTGATCACGAAGTTGATCACGATCCAGTTGAAGAGCATCACGCCCGCGCCGATCACGGCGAGCAGCGCCGTCCACAGCCCCTTGTCCTTGGCGAAGAGCCGCACGTGGACCAGGATCGCGAAGACCACGAAGGTGTTGAGCGCGAAGACTTCCTTCGGGTCCCAGCCCCACGGGCGTCCCCAACTGTGGTCGGCCCAGATGGCGCCCATGGCGATTCCGGCCCAGAGCAGCACGAACGAGACTTCCATGAGCAGCATCGTGACGCCGTCGAGCACTTCGCCGAGGCGAGCGCCGCGGCCGTGGATCGGAATGTCGCCGGCGCCCCCCGCCGCCAGCGCCATCATTTCGCCCGCGCCGCCTACTCGCGCGAAGGTCGCCGCGCCGCCGACCGCGCGATGACCGAGATACGCGATCGCGCTCACCGCCGCCATGAAGATGAGGCAGTAGCTGAAGATGATCACGTTCGTGTGGATGTAGAGCCACACGTCGTGCAGCACCGGCATCATGTTCGAGATGTTGGGATTGAGCTGCGCCGGAAGCAGCGCCGCCGCCATGAGCGCCACCATGCCAGCCACCGACGCACCGAGCGCAAAGAGACTTCGCATGGGCGTGCGCCGCGCGAGGATCTCGAGCACCACCGCCGCGCACGCACCCATCCACGCGGAGGTCGTCACCGCCTCGAACATGTTCGAGTTCGGCCAGCGCCCCGAGATCCACCAGCGAAGCCCGACCGACGCCGTCTGCAGCAGGAACGCGATGCCGAAGACGCCGAGTCCCATCATGCGCGCGGGCGCCCATCGGTAGACGAGCCCGAGCAGCAGCAGCACCACCGCCGCCATGTAGACGAGCCACACGCGCGTCATGTTGCCGTTGCGGAAGTACCAGCTCTCCCACCAGAGCCGCGACTGCTCGGGATAGACCTCGGCGTCCGTGCGCGGCAGGAGCGAGGCGAGCTGCACGGCCGCGTCGTTCACGGCATTCGCGTCGCCGGCGCGCCATGCATCGCCGAGGCTGCGCCACGCGGCCCCGATGCTCGCCTGAAGTTCCGGGTCCACGCCCGGAAGCGGCGCGCCCGCGCGGATCTCGGCGATCGACCTCCAGGGCTCGTCCGTGGCGCCGCCTCCCGGCGGGATCACGCGGAACGACTCGAGCAGGAACGAGGGCTGCTTCATCGCGATCGCGGCGCGGAGCTGATCCACCTGCTTCGCGGAGCGGATGAGGTCCCCTTCGAGGGCCTGCATGAGCGGCGAGATCTCGCGGCGCCACTGGCGCACGCCCGGCTCGAGCAGCAGATTCTCGCTGACGAGCCCGCTCGCCTCGAAGGCGCGCAGGCGATCCTCGAGCGCAGCCGGATTCACGCCTGCCGGAGCGCGGCCCGTGATCTTCGCTTCGTTCGCGGCATGCCGCCACGCCTGCGCGATCCTCGCGCGGACATCCTTGTTCTTGACGTAGACGACGTCGGCATCCGCGTACGCCTGCGGGCGCAGCATCAGGTCGAGGTAGGTGAACGACGGCGACTGTCCCGCGATCCGCTTCGGGCCCGTCACCGAGTTCATGATGGTGTTCGCGAAACTGCCGAAGCTCTTGAGCCGACCCTCGGTGTGCACGGCGATCGATTCGAGCGCCTCGAGATTCACGCGCTGGGCGAACGAAGGCGGCGGCGCCGGTGCGGCGCCATCGGAGAGGATGCTGCTCGCGCCGCTGGTCGCGCCGCTGCTCCCGCCGCTGGTCGCGCCGCTGCTCCCGCCGCTGGTCGGCGCCGATGGAGGCGCCCCGGCGCCGAGA
>VGXK01000297.1 GCA_016873355.1 Phycisphaerae bacterium
TCTCGGGCGGCAACCTGCGTCTCGTCGTGTCGATCGCCAAGAAGTACCGCAACCGCGGCCTGCCCTTCCTCGACATCATCCAGGAGGGCAACACCGGTCTCATGCGCGCCGTCGACAAGTACGAGTACAAGCGCGGCTACAAGTTCAGCACCTACGCCACCTGGTGGATCCGCCAGGCCATCACGCGCGCCATCGCCGATCACGCCCGCACCATCCGCGTGCCGGTGCACATGATCGAGACGATGAGCAAGCTGCGGAACATCCAGAAGCACCTGCTCCAGGAACTCGGCCGCGAGCCGACGGTGGAGGAGATCGCCATCAAGGCGAAGATGCCCATCGAGGAGACGCGCCGCGTGATGAAGATCAGCCGGCATCCGATCTCGCTCGATCGTCCGGTCGGCGAGAGCGAGGACAGCCACTTCGGCGACTTCATCGAGGACGAGCGGCAGGTCAGCCCCACCGAGACGGCCACGAACGACATGCTGCGTTCGCGCATCAACGACGTGCTGAAGACGCTCACCTACCGCGAGCGAGAGATCCTCAAGCTGCGCTACGGCATCGGCGACGGCTACACCTACACGCTGGAGGAAGTCGGCCGCATCTTCAAGGTCACGCGCGAGCGCGTGCGACAGGTGGAGAGCAAGGCACTCAAGAAGCTCCAGCATCCGGTGCGTCGTCAGCGCCTGGCGAGCTTCCTCTCGGGCGAGGAGGAGCAGCAGTGAACGGCGGCCGCGCGACGGTCGATCGCGCGGCCGTTTCGTTCGCGTTCGTGTTCGTGGCGATCGCGACGATCTCGATGACCTCGATGGTCGGCGGTGCCCTCGCTGCGCCGCCGCCGAACGAGCCCGCGCCTGCGAAGGCCCCCGAACCGCCATCCGCTCCGCCTGCGCCGAGCGGTGACTCGCCGCTTTCCCCCGACCTGGCGCCCGAAGTCCGCCAGCGCATCATCGAGGCGGCGATCGTCGAGGTCATGCGGAACGGCCTCTACTTCTCCGACCGCATTCGCGAACGGCTCGATCGCGACGACTCCCTGCGCGACTACGCCGCGAGCGCGGCCTCCGAGCTCAAGCTCGATCGCGGGGAGACGCAGATGGCGATCGCCCGCGCCGACTCGACCGAGGGTCGCGAATCGCTGCGATCGCTGCTTCCCGAACGCGACGACGCGGAGGCGATCCGCCGTCTCGTTCGCCGCGACCTTCTCCGCGCCGCGGCGCCGCTCGACGGCGAGACGCCGCTCGGCGACGACGCGACGACGCGGGCAGTCGATGCCGCGAAACGACTGCTCGTCGAGCAGATGCAGGTTCCGGGCGGCACGGCCATCTGGGGCAAGGTGGATCGCGAGGTCGATCGCAAGATCCGCCTGATCGTGGCGAGCCGCGCGCCGCGCCCGGAGCGACGGGCATGGTGCGAGCTCGCCGCCTGGACGATGCTCGTCCAGGGACTCGACGATCGGGCGGTGGGGATCGCCGAGGAGAGCACGAAGTGGCTCTCCGAGTCCGGCCGCCCCGCCTCCGCCGACATGGCCGTCGTGTCGATCCTGGCGCAGAAGCAGCTCACCACGATCGGCGACGTGCGCTTGCTCGCCGAGCGCCGCCGCGCCCCGATCGATTCCGATCCCGACCTTCGCGCACGACTCGATCGCGCTCTCCGCGACTGATCGCGTTCACCGTGGCGCGCCGATCCGTGCGCGGTTCCGGCGTCACGCCGCTGCGCCTGAGTCGTCACCGCCTTAGCGCGGTTCCTCCTCATTCGTGGCGATCTGGCGGGCTGCGACTTCGTGTGGCATCGTCGGGCTCCATCGGCGGATCCTCAAGATCCGCCTGCTTCGCCCTCCTTGCCACACTCGTCTCGCCAACGCCAGCTCGCTACGCCTGAGTCGTCACCGCTCTAGCGAGTCGTCGGCGCGCAGTGCGGGCACGCGACGCCGGCCACGCCCGCGCACAATTCGTCCCACGCAACCTCGCAGCAGAGCGGCACCAACTTGCAGACGATCGCACAGCAGGCCGCGTCGTCGCAGCCGGGATTCTCGTGCGGCGAGCAGCAGTCGCCGTCGTCGGGATCACCGCACGGTGGACCCTTCGGGCAATCCTGAAGGCCCGGTGATGCATCCGGATACGGAGGGCAGACAACGGCGTCGGTCGGCTGCGGGCTGCCTTGTGCTCCCGGCGTAGCGCCGCTTTCGACATCGCCCGGCTCGCCTCCCAGGCTGCTCGCCGTCGCCTCCGAGCCGGCGGTGCCGCCATCGCCCGGCTCGCAATTCGGCGGGTCATTCCCCACGCAGCTTCCGCCCTTGCCCGGCTTGCCGCCAGAGCTGGCGAAGAACGGCGGGCCTCCCAACTGCGCGCAGACAGCGCTGCCGTTCCCTCCATTTCCGGAGAAGACGTGCGCACCGGAGGCCATCCCACCCTTGCCGCCGACGGCCGATGCATTTCCGCCATCGCCGCCATCCCCGCCGTCGCCGGCGAAGACATTGAGCAGGCAATCGCAGTCCGCGGCGTCGTAGCCGAATCCTCCGAGTCCGGTGACGGCATCGGCCTTCCCACCGGAGCCGCCGTTGGAGTGAGGAAGCGGGACCGACAAGGGCGCGAACAGCTGCAACAGGACGACTTCGCCCGCCGCTCCGACTCCCGCGCCGCCATCGCCGCCCTTGGCTTCGGAGTAACCCGCGTCGCCGCCGCTTCCGCCCGGGTCGAAGCACGGACACGGCCCGCCCGATCCGCCATGACCGGCGTTCGCGAGCGACTTCCCTCCGACGGCGCCATCCTCGTGACCAACGAATCGTCGCGCGAAGATCTGCGCCGGCGGCGAGATGAACGCGGTGACGCGGATGATCACGGAGTTGGAGTCGCCGGCCTTGCCGCCCTTGGCCGTGGCATCGCCGGCGTCACCGCCGTCGCCGCAGGTGAACGGCAGGCAGCTGCCGCCGCTCCCGGCCGTCGCATGGGCGTCGCCGCCCAGACCGCCTGTCTTGATGTTGAGCAGCCGAACGGGCGTGTTTCCCAGGGGATTCGGTGGAGGCTGGATCCAGACGATGCTCGGCGCCTGGATCTCCAGTTTCCCGGCCTGCCCGCCCTCGCCTCCCTGGGCGATTGCATTGCCGCCGCATTCGCCGCAAGCGACTCCATCATGTCCCTGGGCCGTTGCGTTTCCGCCGTTTCCTCCCTTGGCGTTCGACAACACGCCGTTGATCGTCAGCGGTCCGGTGACGCGAATGAACACATCCGCGCCCTTGCCGCCGGCGCCGCCAAGCACCTGGATTCCCGGAGCGTCCTGCGTGCCGGAGGCATTGACCTCCGGTGCGTGACCTCCGTCGATGTGCAGAAACATGCCTGCGTCGATCGTTGCGGGACCATGCATCGTGAAGGCGATGTTGCCCGGCGACGCGCCGTCGTCGCCGGAGATCGACGACATGCCGGTGCAGCCGGATGCGAGGCCGCCGTCGGCCGGCTGCGCGGGAGTGCCGCCGTTGGAGCCGATGTCGCGCGGAACGGGAATCAAGGTGCCGAGCAGAAGGTTGGTCGGTCCGCTGGAAACGATGTGCGTGTCCGGCTCGTACTGCACGCTCGCTCCGGGAAGGATGATGAT
>VGXK01000298.1 GCA_016873355.1 Phycisphaerae bacterium
TGATGGAACTTGTACGGCGACGTCTTGTCGGCCGTGACCCACACCGCGCCCTTCTCGGTCTTGCCGATCTTCGATCCGTCGGCGGCGGTCACGAGCGGATTCGTGATGCCGAAGCTCTCGGCGCCTTCGTGCCGCCGGATGAGATCGATTCCCGAGACGATGTTCCCGAACTGATCGCTGCCTCCGAGCTGCACCGTGCAGCCCTTCGCGCGGAAGAGGTGCAGGAAGTCGTACGCCTGGAGGATCATGTAGCTGAACTCGGTGTAGCTGATGCCCTGCTCGCGCTCGCGCAGGCGCTGCGCCACCGAATCGCGCGTGATCATCTGGTTCACGCTGAAGTGCTTGCCGATGTCGCGCAGCACCTCGATGTACCCGAGCTTCGCGAGCCACTCGGAGTTGTCGACGACCTCCGCCGCCGCCGGACCGGCGCGATCGAGGAAGCGCTCGATGATCGCTCGCTGGCGCGACGCGTTGTGCCGGACGCGCTCCGCGTCCATGAGCGTGCGCTCCGAACTCTTGCCGCTCGGATCGCCGATCAGTCCGGTGCCGCCGCCCATGAGCGCGATCGGCTTGTGCCCGAAGCGCTGGAATCGCGCCAGGATCAGCATCGGGATCGCGTTGCCGATCGTGAGGCTGTCGGAGGTGGGATCGAAGCCCGCGTAGCCCACGCGCCCCGGCGTCGACAGATGCGCGGAGACCGCGTCGGAGGTGGTCTGGTGCAGCAGTCCGCGCCAGCGCAGCTCGTCGACGAAGCCGTGGCTCATGGCACGTCGATTCGGCGCCGTCCGACTCGCCTCGGCGCCTGCTCGGATTCGCCGCGCGCCGTTCGCATCGATTCCGCCGCGCTCAATGGACGAGCGCCGACGACTTGTTGCGAAGCTGCTCGAGCATCTCGTCCCAGCTTCGCTTGAAGGCGTCGCGCCCCTCGATCTGGAGCTGCTCGGCGGTGGCCTTCACCGACACGCCCGCCTTCTCGCAGTCGACGAGCACGCGGTGGCCGTTGCCGCCGTCGTGCCGCAGCAGATCCTCGACGCGTCCGTGATCCTGGAACGCAACGAGCGTCTCCTCCGGCATGGTGTTCACGGTGCGCGGCGCGGCGAGCTCCGTCACGTAGAAGGTGTTCGCCAGGCGCGGATCCTTCGTGCTCGTGCTCGCGAAGAGCAGCCGCTGCGGATGCGCGCCGGCGTTGCGCAGCCGCAGGTAGCGATCGGTGGCGTACCGATCGGTGTAGGCGCGATAGCACTCCTTGCCCACCGCCACGCCCATCCGGTTCTTGAGCGACGGCGGCAGACGATCGGCGGTCTTGCGATCCCAGCGGCTGATGAAGACGCTCGCCACGCTCTCCACGCGCAGCGACTTGCCCTCGCGATGCCGCCGCTCGAGTCCGCGCAGGTACGCCTCCGCCGCGTCCAGGTACTGATCCGACGAGAAGAGCAGGGTCACGTTGACGGGAACGCCGCGATAGGTGAGCTCCTCGATCGCCGGCAGACCCTCGGGCGTGCCCGGCACCTTGATGTAGAGATTCGGCCGCGCCGCCTTCGCGTGCAGTTCCACCGCCTGCTTGATCGTGCCCTGCGTGTCGTTCGCCAGCGTCGGGCTCACTTCGAGGCTCACCCAGCCGTCGACGCCGCCGGTTCGCTCGAAGATCGGCTTGAAGAGATCGGCCGCCTGGCGCAGATCCGTGATCGCGAGCTCGAAGAAGAGCGCCTCGTCATCGAGATCCTTCGACATGAGCTCGCGGATCTGCTCGTCGTAATCGCGCGACGAGGCGATCGCCTTCTCGAAGATCGTCGGGTTGCTCGTGAGCCCCACCACGGAGAACTCGTGGATGTACTTCTCGAGCGTTCCGCTCGAAAGAAGTCGGCGCGAAATGTTGTCCAGCCAGATGCTCTGGCCGGCGATCGACAGCAATGCGGTGGGCTTCATGGGGCCGAGTATAGCGGCGCGTCTGCTACCTTCCGCGCGAACGGAGCTCACCATGCCCGCCGCCACGCCCTCGCCTCCCGACTCGATCGTCGCGAAGATCGCGCCGCTGAACGCACGGCCGGAGTTCCAGGCGCTCGAGCGGCACGCCGCCTCGCTGCGCCCGCGCCATCTGCGCGACTTCTTCGCCGCCGACCCGAAGCGCGGCGAGTCGATGTCGACGAGTTCGCTCGGCATCCACCTCGACTGGTCCAAGAATCGCCTCGATGCCGAGGCCATGCGCCTGATGCGGGCGCTGCTGGAGGCCTGCGGATTCGCCGCCCGTCGCGAGGCGATGTTCACGGGCGAGAAGATCAACATCACGGAAAGGCGGGCCGTGCTGCACACGGCGCTGCGGGCGCCGAGGCACGCCTCGATCTCCGTCGACGGCGCGAACGTGGTTCCGCAGGTGCACGAGGTGCTCGACCGCATGGCGGCGTTCGCGAACGCCGTGCGCAGCGGCTCGTGGAAGGGCCACACCGGCAAGCGCATCCGCCACGCGATCAACATCGGCATCGGCGGCAGCGATCTCGGCCCCGCCATGGCCTACGACGCGCTGCGGAACGACGCCACGAGCGAGCTCGACTGCCGCTTCGTGAGCAACATCGACGCGAACGACTTCGTGGAGAAGACGCGCGGCATCGACCCCGCCGAAACGCTCTTCATCATCTCGAGCAAGACCTTCACCACGCTCGAGACGATGACGAACGCTCGCAGCGCGCGCGAGTGGAGCCTGAAGGCGTTCGGCGGCGACGCCAAGGCGGTCGCGAGGCACTTCGTCGCCGTCTCGACGAACGCGAAGGAAGTCTCGGCGTTCGGCATCGACACGGCGAACATGTTCGGCTTCTGGGATTGGGTCGGCGGGCGCTACTCGATGGACTCGGCGATCGGACTCTCCACGATGATCGCGCTCGGTCCGGATCGCTTCCGCGAGCTGCTCGAAGGCTTCCGCGCCATGGACGAGCACTTCCGCAGCGCGCCGATCGACGCGAACCTGCCCGTGACGCTCGCGCTCGTCGGCTTCTGGAACAACAACATGCTCGGCGCGGAGACGGTGGCGATCCTGCCCTACTGCCAGTATCTCGATCGCTTCAGCGCGTACCTGCAGCAGCTCGAGATGGAGTCGAACGGCAAGCACACGGCGCTCGACGGAACGCGCGTGAAGTGGCAGACCTGTCCCGTGATCTGGGGCCAACCGGGCACGAACGGTCAGCACGCCTTCTATCAGATGATCCACCAGGGAACGAAGCTGGTGCCGTGCGACTTCATCGCGTTCGCGCAGCCGCTTCATCCGCTCGGCGACCATCACGATCTTCTGAACGCGAACGTCTTCGCGCAGTCGCAGGCGCTCGCGTTCGGCGAGACGGTGAAGGAGATCGAGGCGCAGGGCGTTCCCGCGTGGCTCGCGCCGCACAAGGAGATGGAAGGCAATCGCCCGTCGAACGTGATCCTCTGCGATCGATTGACGCCGTCCATGCTCGGCAAACTGATCGCGCTTTACGAGCACAAGGTCTTCACCCAGGGCGTGCTCTGGGGCATCAACAGCTTCGACCAGTGGGGCGTCGAGCTCGGCAAGGTGCTGGCCAGGAAGATCGCGCCGATGCTTGCGAAG
>VGXK01000299.1 GCA_016873355.1 Phycisphaerae bacterium
CCGGGCCCGCCGGAGTCGGCGCAGCGGGGGCCGTGGCGCCGCCGCCCGCCGCCGGCGGATTCGACTTCGAGTCGCACGCGAGCGCGACGAGAAGAGCGGCGCAGACGGCCAGCGCCGGGGCGAACGAGCGACGAATGCAGGCGATCGATGCGGAAGCGGTCATGGAAACACTCCTTGAGTTCACGGCGCGCGAAGCGCCTCGGGAATGGTACGGCGAAGCGATGCGAGGGCCGAGACGAGGGCGCCGAGCAGCGCCAGCGCGAGCCCCGCCGCGAGTCCCGCGGCGACCGCCGTTGCGTCGACGCGGAAGGCGAAGGTGCCCATCGAGAAGGCGATGCCGACGCCGTCGAGCAGCGCTCGACAGAGCAGCACCGCCGCGATCGACGCCGCGGCGGTGAGCAGCAGCGATTCCTGCGCGAACGAGAGCAGCACCGCGCCGCGACCGTAGCCGAGCGCCTGCAGCGTGCCGACTTCGCGGCTGCGCGACGCGAACGCGGCGTGCAGCGTGTTCAGGCCGCCGAGCACGGCGCCGATGGCGACGAGCGCCGCGGCGACCACGATCATCCATCGCAGCGGCGCGAAGAACCGTCGCAGCGACGCGAAATACTCCTCCTCCGAGAGCACGGCGATCTCGAGATCGAGGCGCCGCGCCGCGAACGCGGCGAGATCCTGGAGCGCGGCGCCGCCCTCGGGATCGAGCGCCACCACGACGCAGGAGATCGTGGTTCGCTTGGCGGCGGCGAGCACGTCGGAGAGCGGCGCCCAGATCTCGGGCTCCATGACGCTGCCCGGCGCCTCGAAGCGACCGACGACGACGAACTCGGAGCCTTCGATGCGCACGCGGGTGCCGAGCGAGAGGGAGCCGGGCGGGAGCGCGAGCTGCCGCTCGGCGCGGAGGCCGACCATCGCTTCGCCCGCGAGATCGCTCGCGCCGCGCTCGGGAAAGCGTCCCTCGACCACGCGCACGCCGGGATGCAGGAGCAGCGCGGCGGGCTCGACGCCGCGGACGAGCGCGCGGCGCGGTTCCGGGTCGTCGCCGATCTCGACCGGCAGCGCCATCACCGCTTCCGGACTCACGAGCGCCGTGCCGGCGATCGCCGGAATCCCGGGCACGCTCGCGGCGAGGATCGACGCCACCGCCGGCTGGATCTCGCTGCGCTCGAGACTCTCCTCGCTGCCGCTGCCGAGCACGATCGCGTTCGCGTGCAGGGCACTGGCGCTCAGCGCCCGATCCATGCCCAGCAGCAGCGCCGCCGCCGCCGTGGCGAGCGCCGCCACGAGCAGGGCGCCGGCGAACGCCAGCGACAATCGCAGCGGCGAGCGGCCGAGGTTGCGGACGGAGTATTCGAAGGGAAGTCGACGCATCGTTCGGTTCGTTCCTGCTCGTCTCGGGAGATCCGTCCTTCCGTTCATCCGGCACGCAGCGCCTGCGCGGTGCCGAGCCTCGCGGCTCGAAGCGCCGGCACGAGCGCGGCGGCGACGCCGATCACGGCGCTCGCCGCGAGTCCCGCAAGCAGCACCGACGCGCTCGGCAGGATTTCGATCACCGCGCCTTCCGCGGAGAACGCGGGTCGAAGGACCCAGAGCCCCGTCCAGGCGGCGACCGCGCCGATCGCGCCGCCGACGAGGGCAAGCGCCAAGCCCTCCGCGACCGTCATCCACGCCACCAGCGAGCCCGTGAATCCGAGCACTTCGAGCACGGCCGTCTCGCGCACGCGGGCCTGCATGGCGAGCGCGAGCGCGTTCGCCACGAGCGCGAAGACCGCCGCGAGCGCCGCCAGCGCCACCCACGACGCGAAGCCGGCGAGCTGCACCACGTCCTTCGCGGCGTTCGCCACGAAGCTCTTCTCGGGCGCGGTGCTCGTGGGATGCGAGTCGCTCGCGAAGCGCTCGTCGATGGCGGTCGCCACGGACTCGAGCTTCGAGGGATCGTCGACCGTGACCGTGAACTGCGTGACGATGCCGCCGCTTCCACCGCGCTTCGCCTGCTCCTGGAGGAAGGGCAGGTGCACGAACGCCGAGTTGCGGTCCTGCGGATCGTCGCTCGAGAAGATTCCCGCGACGACGACCGTGACGCCGGCGGAGCGGAAGGTGTCGCCGGCGCGGAGCCGTCGACGCGCCGCGAGCTCCTCGCCCACGAGCGCCGCGTCGCCGCGCGAGCGCCACTCGTCGGCGGATCCTTGGAGCATCTCCACTCCCGGAAGCAGCTCCGCGTCGATCCACTCCGGCAGCACGCCGCGGAAGGTGAGCACGTCGAGCGAGGCGCGGCAGTTCGACACGACGATCTTCACCGGCGACACGCTGCGAACGCCCGGAATGCGCTCGATCGACTCGGCGTAGTGCTGCGGAAGCTGGCTCGCGAACGGGCAGTAGCGGTTCTGGCGGTAGACGACGAGCTTCGTGTCGCTCGCCCCGCGCTCGGTGGCGAGCGCCACGCCGAGTTCCGCGGAGCGGATGATCGTCCACAGCAGCATCGCCACCGCGATTCCGCCGAGCGCGAGCGCCGTGCGCAGCGCGTGGCGCTGGAGCTGGAGTCGCGGGAAGCGCAGCACGCGAAGGGCGCGTGGGAGGTTCATGCGTGCGCCTCCGTGTTCGCCGGCGCGCGCGACGACTCCTTCGCGCCGGTCCTTGCAATCGTTTCCGCCACGCGGCCCTTCTCCAGGTGCAGCGTGGCCTGCGCGCGCTCCGCGGCGCGCGGATCGTGCGTCACCATGACGATCGTGCGTCCCTCGTCTCGATGCAGCGACGAGAGCAGGTCGAGAATCGACTCGGCGCTCGAGCGGTCGAGATCGCCCGTCGGTTCGTCCGCAAGCAGCAGCGCGGGTTCGGTGACGATCGCCCGCGCGATCGCCACGCGCTGCTCCTCGCCACCGCTCAGTTGACGCGGCATGTGGTCGTGTCGATGGGCGATGTGGGCTCGCTCGAGCGCGCGAACCACCCTCGCGTGCCGCTCGCGACGCGGCAGGTCGTGGAGCAGCAGCGGCAGCTCGACGTTCTCGTACGCGGTGAGCACCGGCACCAGGTTGTAGAGCTGGAAGACGATGCTGACCTTTCGCGATCGCCACTCCGCGAGCTCGCGACGCGAGAGCGCCGCGAGATCGACGCCGTCGACGACGAGCGAACCGGCGGTGGGTCGATCGATGCCCGCGAGCAGGTTGAGCAGCGTGCTCTTGCCGGAGCCGCTCGGCCCCATGAGCGCGACGAAGCGTCCGGCGTCGATGTCGAGATCGAGGCCGTCGAGCGGACGGATCTCCTGCTCTCCCTTGCGGTAGGTGCGCGTGAGTCCGCGTGCTTCAACGAGCGGCATGGGCGACCTCCATCGGGCGAGGGGCGCTCGCCGAATCGGCGCTTGCGCGCGGCGCGACGCCGTCGCCGTCGCCGTCGCCGTCGCCGTCGCCGTCGCCGATTGCGTCGACGATGCGAACCGCGTCGCCGTCGGAGAGCGAGGGTGCCGGATCGAGCACGACGCGATCGCCGGCGGCGAGACCGTCGCGCACGAGCAGCCAGCCGGGCGGTGCCCCCGTCGCCGTCTCGTCGATTCGCACTCGACGCGCTTCGAGTCGTCCGC
>VGXK01000300.1 GCA_016873355.1 Phycisphaerae bacterium
TTTCCTCCCCCCCGCTGAGCACGGCTCGGTCGTGCCGGCGGGGGACTTTCTTGGGGCGCGAGGGAGGCGGCGCGTGGCGGCGTCGCCATCGACTCGGCGGGTCCGTTGGATCCTGCCTCGTCACGGCTCCTTGCCGCGCTTTGCCTCCCTCGCTCCACGAGCCGCGGAGATCGGCACCGAGAACCGAGCGATCGCATCCCGGCCCTCGAGTGGAGCCGCCAGCGCACAATGGTGCGATGAACACGCTCCCGATTCGTTCCGGCCCTTCTCGTTCGCTCGTTCGCGCGCTCGCGGCGGCCGCCGCCGTCGTCGCGCTCGCGCCGGTCGGCGCCTGCACCGGCGAGCAAGTGATCCACGGACCCGGGCCTCGCGCGGGAGTCGCAGCGGCGCCGGCGATCACCCATGTCGTGCTCATCTCGCTCGTCGATCCGTCGCAGGCGGACGCCCTCATCGCCGACTGCAACGGGACGCTGCCGAAGATTCCCGATGTCGTCTTCTACGGCTGCGGGCGCCCCGTCGACATCGGACGAACGAACGTCGACGGCGACTACACGGTGGGCGTCATCATCGGCTTCGACTCCGAAGCGGGCTATGCGCGATACCTCGACGATCCGCAACACAAGCGCCTCGTCGACGCATGGCGACCGCGCTGGAGCCGCGCGCGGATCTTCGATCTCGGCGGCACGAAGTCAGGCGTCGTTTCGCATTGATCGACCGCCGCAGGCTCGATAGTCTCGCGCCGGCGTCGCCCCCCGCGGCGCCTGGGAGGGACTCATGCTTCGACCATGTGACGACCGGCTCGCATCGGGCGGGGCGATGGCCATGCATTCCCGCGCTCTCGCCGCGCTTTCCGCACTCGGCGCATGCGCCGTATGCGCAGTAGCCGCGGCGCTGCCGGGCGCCATGCCGCGCTCGGCGACGGCGGCTCCGCCGCGCGTGTCGCCGCTCGCGCCACCGTCGTCGATCGATTCGCCGTCGACTCCCGAGATACCGATGGAGGAGGCCCAGCTCACCTACTGCCCGTTCGGCTGCCCGGCCGACCTGAACGGCGACGGCACCGTCGACGGGCTCGACCTCGGCCTGCTCCTGGGCGATTGGGGCGACTGCCCTCCATGCCCATCCGATTTCAACGGCGACCTCGTCGTCGACGGCTCCGACCTCGGCGACCTGCTCAGTCTGTGGGGTCCCTGCCCGCCCGAGCCCGATCCCAAGGATCTCGTGATCGATCTCGATGCCGACACCGACCGCAACGACACGATCGACGACGCCGACGAGGCCGAGGAGGACGGGTGGACCACCGCGCGCGGCGCGCTCTTCCTCGTCAACTGCGACAACGACGACGGACAGGCGAACGGGAAGCTCGACGGCGTGCGCTTCGACCGCAACGGCGCCCCCAAGGACGAGGACTTCACGATCAACGGCGCGGACGACGAAATCGACATCACGCCGCTCGTCATCCGCCCGCCCGGCAAGCTCAAGCCGGCGTGGCGCTTCTACATGCGTGTCCACAACATCTCGCAGTTGCGGGCGATTCACCTCTTCCCCGAGATCAAGGCAGGCGCGACGAGCATCCTGGGGAAGACGACGGCGCTCGACACCGACTCGCTCGAGGTCGACATCACCGATCTCGTTCGCGCGAGCGCCTGTCGGCGCGTCGATCGAGTGATGGGCTTCGAGGGGCTCAAGTTCCGGCTGGTGAACACCGCCGTGAACGATCCCTTCCCCGACGCCTATCCGATGCTCTTCGCCGGCCTCGTCGATTTCACGCTCGAAGCGCGCGACACGAGCGTCGGTCCGCCGTTGATCCTCG
Source organism: Phycisphaerae bacterium (assembly GCA_016873355.1). Lineage (GTDB taxonomy): Bacteria > Planctomycetota > Phycisphaerae > Phycisphaerales > SM1A02 > VGXK01. The sequence continues at coordinate 1,811 of VGXK01000300.1, forward strand.
GCTCGGACACGGTGCGACTCAAGGTGGCGCCGTGGATCATGGTCTGGAACCATCGGCCGAGCCTCGAGCTCTACGCGATGAACCTCGGCGCATCGAACGCCGATTTCCGCGACAAGATCAACACCGGCTCCGGCGGTCAGCTCGTCGAATACGCGACCGGCTCCAGGTGGGCGCAGGACGACATCGAAATCGGTTACTCCGAGACGCCGCGCTCGAGAATGCATGTGACCGGGTACACGCTTCACCACGGCAGCACCTTCGAAGCCGCCGGTGGACTCGGCTTCGCGCAGTTCATGATCGATCTGCTGCTCAAGGAGGATCACGGCATCTATCGCATGCCGCATCCCGGTGCGCCGACGACCGACGATCAGAAGCTGGCGTTCTCGCTCGACTACGGCGGCAATCTGGAGCTGATGCAAGCGATCGGCACCTCCAAGCTCGGGCGAATCTGCTACGGCAATGGTCCGGGCCCCGACGCCTCGTCGACCGGCGGCATGTCGAAGTTCAAGGTGCGCTTCCTCGACAGTCAGGAGGTCCAGCCGACCTTCGGCATCGACACGAGCTGGCTCAATGTCGGGCATGTGGACGAGTACGTCTCCTTCTGGAAGCCCAAGGGAGGCGACGGCAAGATCACCGTGATCGTCGCCAGTCCGCAGAAGGCCCTCGACATCGTCGACACGGCGCTTCCCGCGGACGCGGGACCCGGCTCGGATCCGGGCCTTCTCTTCGGGCTCGGGGCGTACACCTGGGGCGTGGCGACCTCGGCGACGCCGAACACGCTCACCGACCTGAGTGCGAACTTCGAGAACATGACCTACGAGTGGATCCGGATCTACGACGGTCCCGGCAAGGGGCAGATCGCCCACATCGACATGGTGCTGGGACCCAACACGCTGCGCATCGATCAGCGCTGGGGACCGACGGATCCCACGAAATTCGTGATCGTCGGCCTGCCGCCGGACGATCCGGACGCGACCGGTCAGGGATTGGATCGCTTCTACTACGACCCGCCGAAGGGACCCGGGTGGAACTCGATTCCGCCCGTGCTTCCCGTGGGTCCGGGCAGCGCGTACGTGCTCATGGACGGCACGCTCTTCAACCCAGGTCCGCCCACTCTGGCCGCCGTTCCCTTCCCACCCAACGATCCCGCCGCCGTCACCATGAAGGAAGTGAAGGACGACTTCGCCGACTTCCGAAAGTTGAACACCTATGCGAGGGACATCATCGCGGCGCAGCGCGGAGTGATCGAGGCGGCGGCCGGAGGAGCGGCGAACGTGACATTCATCGAGGTTCCGGTCCTTTACACGGGTCACCTCGATCCGGGGCCGCCGGAGAAGATCAAGGCGCGAACCGCGAGGGCGTGGACGCCCGGCGCCGCCAACATCCAGTACGGAGGGACCAAGCTGCTCATCGCCAAGCAGCGCGACTTCAAGGGCGGTACCGAGCTCTTCAAGACCTCGATCGACGCCGCCGTGGCGCCGAGCACCGCCGTCTATCCCGACGACTGGGCCGAGTACCACAACAACACCGGAGAGGTCCACTGCGGATCGAACGCGCTGCGCGAGTTCCTGCCGTTCAAGTGGTGGAATCCGCCCGCGCCCTAGAGCGGTTCCTCCTCATTCGTAGCGATCTGGCGGGCTGCGACTTCGTGTGGCATCGTCGGGCTCCATCGGCGGATCCTCAAGATCCGCCTGCTTCGCCCTCCTTGCCACACTCGTCTCGCC
>VGXK01000301.1 GCA_016873355.1 Phycisphaerae bacterium
TAGGGCAGCAGCGCACCCAGCGAGAGCACGAACTGCGTCTCGAGCCATCGAGCGAGCGTGAAGATCCAGTCGAAGAGGCCGAGGAAGGCCAGGATGATGAGCGCCGCGAAGGCGTAGTTCGAAATCCTCGGATCGGCGAAGAGCCGCTCCGCAGGGCGCACGAACGACGCCAGGATGCGGCTTCCGTCGAGCGGAGGAAGGGGCAGCAGGTTGAAGAGCGCCAGCACGATGTTGAGCTGGCCGCCGATCTCGAGAATCGTGAGCACCGCACCGTACGTCGAGGCGCCGGCCGTCGAGTACTTGTCCCAGAGCACGGCGGCGGCGAGCAGCACGATTGCGAGCACGACGTTCACCGCCGGACCCGCGGCCGAGACGATGGCGTTCGAGAGGCGCCCGTGCCGGAAGTTGCGCGGATCGATCGGCATGAGACCCCAGGTGATGCCGACCACGGCGAAGAGCAGCCACGCGAACGGCGGAATGTGCACGACGGGGTTGAGCGTCATGCGCCCGAGCCGGCGCGGCGTGTCGTCGCCCTGCTGGATCGCGGCGACGCCGTGACCGAGCTCGTGCAGCGTGATCGAGAGGATGACCCAGCCGATCCACGCGAAGAGCACGATGGGATCGAAGTGCCAGAGACGATGCACCCACCAGTCGCTCATGAGGAGCTCCGTTCCGCGCGCGCGCTCGGAGCGGCGCCGGCGTTCGACGCGGCGCGCATCGACGACGGCGCGCCGAGGAATCGCGGCGCGTTCGTCCCGTACGCGGCGAGCGCCTCGTCGTTCGTGAGCGAGCACCATTCGGGTGCGGGGTCGGCGGCGGGGGCGGCGGCGCCGCCGGCACTCGCGCCGCGCGGCCGCGTCGCCTGCTCGAGTCCCTTCCGCGGGTCGAGGTCGACGATCGGCCAATCGCTGCCGAACCCGAGGATCGCGCCGTGGTCGAGCAGCGCGCGGAAGGGGAAGAAGCGGTTCATGCGATGCGCTCCGAGCCGAGTTCGCGCCGGCTCGCGGTCGAACGCGCGGTGCAGCGGCTGCATGGAAACGAGCCGCCCGCGCAGGCGCGGAACATCGTCCGGATGAATCGTCTGCGCGTGCTCGAAGCGCGTTGTGCGCTGCGGATCCACGGGCTCGATCGCGTCGAGCGTCACGCGGAGGGCCTCGTCGCCGATCGCGTGGACGGAGGGCGAGAGCCCGGCGTCGATCACGGCGCGGGCCCATTCCGAGAGCGTGCCGTCGAGCGCGCGTTCGACGAGCATGCCGCGGTTTCCGGGATCATCCGAGTAGTTCTCGAGCATCCGCGCGGTGCGGCTTCCGAGCGTGCCGTCGGCGAAGCTCTTGAAGCCGTTGACCCAGAGACGGTCGTCGTGCCGGACGAGGAACGCCTTCGACGGATCGAAGTCGTCGCCTCGATCGAGCAGCGTGATCGCGATGCGGATCGGAAGTTCGGCGCGAAGCGGATCGAAGACCTCGATCGCGTCCGCCAGGTACTCCATGGAGCAGACCGCCTCGAGTCCGAGCGACGCGGCGTGCGCGCATGCGGCGCGGAGCGAGTCCCGCTTCGACTCGACGCTCGGCGCGGGCACGAGCGGATTCACGAGCTGCCACGCCGCCTGCTCGAGCATGAGGCCGGTGCGCTCGCCGCGATCGTCGAGCACGATCTCTCCGCCGGCGGGAGCGATCGCGTCGCGGAGCAGCGAACGCACCGCGTCGTTCACCACGCACGCGTGCTGATCCATGCGATACGCCACGACCGGTCGATCCCCCGCGCCGAGGAGCCAGTCGCGCGTGGGACGCTCGCCGCCCCAGCGACCTTCGTTCCAGCCGTGCGCCTCGAGCCACGCGGACTTCGGCAACCGCGCGTGTTCCGCCGCGATCGCCGCCTCGAACTCGCCGCGACTCGAGACCTTCGAGAGATCGAGCTGCGTGAGCGTGCGCCCGCCGAGCAGAAGATGCGTGTGGCAGTCGACGAAGCGACGCATGGCGGGACCTATGCTACGGCCATGAACCACCGAGATGCGATTCGTGCCGGGTTCGGGCCGTCCGCGCGTGCGATCGCGGTCACCTCCGCCGTCACCGCGTGCGCCCTGTCGAGCGCGTGCAAGGAATCGGCGCCTCCGCCGAAGCCGCCCGCGCCGTTCCCGGGCGCCACGACGATCGAACCGAAGTCGTCGACGCCTGCGCCGTCGCCGGCGCCGATGCCGGCGCCTGGTCCGTCATCGACGCCCAGCGGCGCGAGCTCGGGCGCGCCGGGCGCCGCAGCCGGCGGCGGCGCTCCCGGCGCCGGCGCCGCGAGCCCCGCCTCGCCGATCGTCGGCGCCGTGTCGAGCGCCTCGAGCGATCCGACGCTCGTCGAAGTGGCGGGATTCGTCATGCCGAAGCCGGTGGCGTGGCAGTGGCAGAAGCCCACCATGCAGTTCCGCACGCTTCAGTACTCGGTGCCGAGCGACGGCGGCGCGTCGCCCGCCGCGGAACTCATCTTCAGCGCGTTCCCGAAGGGAGGCGCGGGTCCGCTCGAGGCGAATCTCCAGCGCTGGGCGGGACAATTCCGCACCGACGACGGCAGCGAGCCGGCGCCGGTGAGGGCGCAATCGACGGCGCAGGTCAACGGGCTGAAGGTCGCGCGCATCGAACTGCACGGCGCCTACATGGGCATGGGCGCGGCGGCGCCGCGACCTGGAACGACGCAGCTCGGCGCCATCGTGGAAGGGCCGTCGAGCGATCTCTTCATCCGATTGCTCGGACCCGAGGCGACCGTGAACGAAGCTCGCGCCGCCTTCGAGAGGATGCTCGCGGAAATCAGGCCGCAGAGCGCGGCGTCCGCGCCGGCGCCACCTCCCGCGTCGACAGCGTCGCAACCGTCAGGGTCGTCGGCGCCGTCGCCGCCTTCATCGAGCCCGCAGTCGCCGTCGGCGCCGCCGTCCGCGCCCATTCCTCCCGAGAAGTGATCGGGCGCCCGCGGCGCCGATTCGCGACGATGGGAGGGTGCGAGCACGTGCGCCTTCACGCGGAGCGAGCGCGCGACTTCCCGGGCGAACGCACCTTGGAGCGATTCCTCGACGACGATTGCGTCCAGCCGCGATCATTCGCCGCGTTGAAGCGGTCGGCGAGGCCGTCAGAGTTCATCTCCCCGAGCGCCGGCGTGTCCGTTGCCGGGACATCGAGGAGACCGTCTCCGCGGCGCGACCACGGGCGCGGCGTCCGCGTTCGAGCCGGCTACTTCTTGGCGGCCTTGAAGCGGCGATCGACCTCGTTCCAGTTGACGACGTCCCACCACGCGCCGAGATAGTCGGCGCGCTTGTTCTGGTACTTGAGGTAGTACGCGTGCTCCCAGACATCGACGCCGAGAATCGGCGTGGCCACGACCTCGGCGACCCCCTTCATGAGCGGGTTGTCCTGGTTCGGCGTGCTCGTGATGGCCAGCGAACCGTCCGGCTTCACCACGAGCCACGCCCAGCCGGAGCCGAAGCGCTTCATGCCCGCCTCCGCGAACTGAGTCTTGAACGCGTCCATCGAACCGAACGCCTTGTTGATCGCG
>VGXK01000302.1 GCA_016873355.1 Phycisphaerae bacterium
ATCCAGCCAGAGGCGCCCGAGCCTCGGCGACTGCGTGAGCTTCCATGCCAGCGCGTGCTCGCGACCGCCGCTTCCGACGAGCAGGACGTTGACGCGGTCGGGGCAGTGCATCCGGCGCGTTCAGGCCACCGCGCCGGCGAACTCGAGATCGTGCGCCTCGGCCACGGCCTGGTTCGTGAGTCGCCCGCGATCGGTGTTGATCGCGTTGGCGAAGTGATGATCCATCTGCGCGAGTCGATGCGGCCCGTACCTGGCGAGCTTGACGGCCCACGGGAGCGTCGCGTTCGTCAGCGCCAGGGTGCTCGACCGCGCCACCGCGCCCGGCATGTTCCCGACGCAGTAGTGAACGACGCCGTCGACGGTGTAGACCGGATCGCTGTGCGTGGTGACGCGAGCGGTCTCCACGCAGCCGCCCTGGTCGATCGCCACGTCGACGATCACGGAGCCCGGATGGATGAACTTGAGGTCCTCGCGCCGGATGAGTCGAGGCGCCTTGGCGCCCGGAACGAGCACGGCGCCGATGATGAGGTCGGCCCACGCCAGGCGCACGCGGATCGCCTCGGGATCGGAGTACATGGTGATCACGTTCGCGGGCATGAACTCGTCGAGCCGGCGCAGGCGATCGAGGTTCACGTCGAGAATGACGACCTGCGCGCCGAGTCCCGCCGCCATCTGCGCCGCGCAGGTTCCCACCACGCCGCCGCCGATGATGAGCACGTGTCCCGGCTCGACCCCCGGAACGCCTCCGAGCAGCACGCCCTTTCCTCCGAACGGCTTCTCGAGGTATTTGGCGCCCTCCTGCACGGAGAGCTTGCCGGCCACTTCGCTCATCGGCGTCAGGAGCGGCAGATAGCCGCGGTCGTCCGTGAGCGTCTCGTAGGCGCAGCTCACGCACTTGCGCTCGAGGCATCCGATCGTGAGGTCCTTGTCCGCGGCGAAGTGGAAGTAGGTGAAGACGGCCTGGCCGTCTCGGATGAGCTTCACCTCCTGCGGCTGGGGCTCCTTCACCTTGACCACGAGGTCGGCCTTGCCCCAGACCTGCGCGGCGTCCGTCACGATCGTGGCGCCGGCCGCGACGAATTGCTCGTCCTCGAATCCCGCGCCGTGTCCGGCGCCGGCCTGCACGAGCACGGTGTGGCCGTCGCGCACGAGCACCTCCGCCCCCACGGGGCGCATGCCGACGCGATGCTCATCCTTCTTCACTTCCTTCGGTATGCCGACGATCATCTCTGGACCTCCGTCGAGCCGCGAAGTGTAACCGCGGCCCGCACCGGAAAGGACCGAGGCCGATTGTGCTAGCCTGTTTCTCCCGCTCTCCGGAGTCGCGCATGAAGATCCCCACGATGAGAATCCTGGTTGCGGCGCTCGCGCTCGGCTCGGCTTGCCGAATCGGTGCCGCGGACGAGAAGGAGCTCGCCAAGGCGCTCAACACGCCGCTCGACGTGATCACGGAGCCGAACCGCGGCTACCGCGTCGTCTTCGACGCGATCCTGGCGATGACGCCGCCGCCGGCGCCGATCGGACCGGCCTTCAATCCCACCACGATCTGGCCCGGCATGGCGGGCTGGTCGAAGGTCTCGGAGTGGGCGAAGGCGAATCCGGGCATGGGCGAGGCGCTCGTGAAGGCGCAGGACCTCGTGGCGCTGGCGCTGCCCTACGGATCCGCGATCGATTCGAAATACACGGAGGCCGGATTCTGCGTGCGACTCGGCGACGGCCAGACGATGGCCGCGGTCGAGTACCCGTACCTCGACAAGATGACCCTGATGTCGTCCTGGGCGGTGGCGGAGATGTACCGCCTGGGCGAGGAGGGCAAGTTCGAGGAGGCGTTCCGGGTGGCCATCGCGAACCTGCGCGTGCTGCGGCAGGGATGCGATCAGCGCACCATCCGCGAGAAGTCCTTCTTCATGGAGCTGCTGCTCGACTGCCTCTCGGTGAATCGCGACTTCATGTGGACGTACCTGGAGAAGATTCCGGCGGCGGAACTGCAGAAGGCGAGCCTCAAGGGGTACGGCGCGCTGCGGCAGATGGACGGGGAGCGGCTTCGTCGCCTGGAAATGCCCGAGGGCGACCGGATCATCCAGGTGGCGGTGCTTCGCGAAAGCTTCGGCAGCAACGGCCAGGCCGATCCGGAGCGCTTCGCGACGATCTGGGGAAGCCTGCAGAGCAAGAGCGCGCCGCTCACCCGTTTCGGCGCGGCCAGGTTCTGGCGGCTCGTGGCGAGCGTGCACGGAAGCATCGATGCGAGCGAGATGCGGCTCGAGCACATCTACGACGACTGGTGGCGGCGCTGGCGCATGGGTCCGTTCGATCCGATCCAGGAGATCGACACGGTTCTGAGCAAGACGAACCCGACGAAGTACGCGGCGGTGATGCTCACCGTCACGGACATGACCGCCACCTTCGAGCTGCGCCGCCGCCTGATCGCGGAAGTGAACGGCACGGCGATGGCGGCGGGACTGAGCGCCTTCCGTCGCGCCGAGGGAAGCTGGCCGAACCTCGGCGCCATGGTGTTCCCCACCTACGCCATGAAGCGCATGTCGTACGACCCGTTCGTGAAGCACCTCGACGGTCGCAACATGCCGACGCAGGGCGTGCTTTCGTACCGAATGCTCTCGTCGCCGACGAAGGTGGTGACGGAGTGGGGAGACCTCCAGCTTTCCGACTTCGTGCTCTACGCGCTCGGATTCAATCTGCACGACGACGACGGCTTCGAGCACACGCGCGACGGCAAGGGCGGCGACCTCGTGCTCTATCCGGCGCTTCGCGCGGTGGCGCGACAGCAGGGGAAGCTCAAGTGACGCGAGGATCGGCGGCGCGATCGGCCGACCGGAGCGCCGCGACGCACGGGTCGGACTCATGACCACGCGCGAAAGCGCGGGCGCGCCGCTCGTCGAGTGCGTGGCGATCGTCGGCAGCGGGCCGGCGGCGTGGACCGCGGCGATCTACGCGTCACGCGCGAACCTCACGCCGCTCTGCCTCACCGGAACGCCGCGCCAGAATCCGGCGCCGGTGCTTCCCGGCGGACAGCTCATGCTGACCACCGAAGTGGAGAACTATCCCGGCTTCCCCGAGGGAGTGCGCGGTCCCGAGATGATGGAGCTCTTCCAGAAGCAGGCGGAGCGCTTCGGCACGCGCGTGCGCGGCGCCGACGTGGTGCGGTGCGACTTCTCGCATCATCCGTACCGCCTGCTCGTGCGCGAGGACGGTCTCGACGACGCCGACGGCGCCGACGTCGTCCGCGCCCATTCGGTGATCATTGCCACCGGCGCCACCGCGAACTGGCTCGGGCTTCCGAACGAGCTGCGCCTGGCGACGAGCGGCGGCGGCGTCAGCGCCTGCGCCGTGTGCGACGGGGCGCTGCCGGTGTATCGCAACCAGGAGCTGGCGGTCGTCGGCGGCGGCGACACCGCCCTCGAGGAAGCGAGCTACCTCACGAAGTTCGCGTCGAAGGTGCACCTGCTCGTCCGCCGCGACGAGCTCCGCGCGAGCAAGGCCATGCAGGCGCGTGTGATCCACAACCCCAAG
>VGXK01000303.1 GCA_016873355.1 Phycisphaerae bacterium
CACCGCCAGCGCCAGCCCCGCGATCACGCGATTGCGGCGAGGGAACTGTCCCGGCCGCACCTCCGTGCGCATTCCGAACTCGCTGACGATCGCTCCTCCGCAGGAGAGCAGCTGTTCGTAGAGATCGCCGTGCTCCGGCGGATAGACGACGCCGAGACCGCAGCCCATGACCGCGATCGTGCGCCCGCGCGAGCGCATGGCCCCCCGATGCGACGCCGCGTCGATTCCGCGAGCTCCGCCGCTCACGATCGTCAAGCCGCGACCCGCGAGATCCGCGGAGATTCGCCCGGCGAGATCGAGGCCGTAGGGCGTGGGCGTGCGGCTTCCCACGATCGCGATCGCCCACGCATCCTCCGGTCTGAGCTCGCCGCGCAGGTAGAGCGCCGGCGGAGGATCGGGCGACAACCGCAGCAGCGCCGGGTAGTCGTCGTCCCCCTCGAGCACGAGGGAGACGCCGTGCCGCTCCATCTCGCGGCGCTCGCCGTCGGGATCGGCGGCTTCGAGCTGTCGCTTGATGGTGGTTCCGGCCCGGCGCGGCAGCCCTGCCCCCTGAAGCACGCGCCCGAGCGCCTCCGCCGGCGCGCCGCACACCGCGTCCCAATCACCGAACTCGCAACGCAGCAGCACGGCGCTGCGCGGACCGATGCCATCCGCCAGCATCACGCGCAGAAGCGAATCCGGCACCTCCCCCGGCGATCGCGGCATGGTTCGAACGCTACCGTCTCACTCGCTCGGCGAGCCGATGCGCTCCGCTTCTTCTTCCGCGGTCTCGGGTGCCTCCGGCGCACGGCGCGTCGCCGCGATCGGCGACAGCAGCAACCCGACGAAGACCATGAACGCACCCGCGCCGATCGCCCAGAGCCGGCGACTGCCTTCGGTCCAGCGTGCCAGCAGCGTGTCGGGGATCGGCTCCGACTCGCTCGTCGGAATCTCGACCGTCGACTCGACCCACTCCGGCACGCTCGCGTTCACGGTCGACGCCATGAGCACCGGCGTCTCGCCCTTGGGAATCATGTTGAGCTGCGCCGCGGCGAGTCGGCGAAGCAGCGCAGGGTCCCGATCCTCGAGCTCCTGCACGAACTGCGCGTAGGCGCCGAGCACGGCGAAGTTGGCCGCCTCCTGGCGCTTCAACTCGGTCGCCTGCGCCTCGAGCGCGCGACGCTCTCGGCCCGACGGAATCACCGCCGCCGTCAGCACGAGCGCCAGGCCGGCGAGTACGAAGAGCCAGCCGGGGTCGAGTCGGATGAGCGGAAGCGTTCGGCGCACCAAGCGACTATCGGCGTTCCACGCCGAACGAATGCACATTCGAATCGAGTGCGGCGCCGCCGCTCCCGGAACGGGTGCGCGCCCGATTCGTCCGCGGCGCCGTCTCCCGTGTCGCAGCGCCGCTCAACTTCGCGCGTCGAGCGCGCCGTCGATCAGGTCGAGCACGCGACGCAACTGCGATCGGCTCTCCGGCGCACCCCACAGGATGTCGTACTCGATGCGCCAGTTGCAGCGCCGGAACTGCGTGTTCTGACTGAACCACGGCGCGTTCGTGAGCACGAGCGTGCATCCGTCGAAGACGCAGTCGATGAACGCATTGCCCGCCAGGTGCACCGTCTGCGCCGTGAAGGTGCGCTTCTCGTGGCGCGTGAGCGCCAGTTGCGGCTGCTGCGGTCCGCCGGGCTGGGGGTTCGGATTCGACGGCGGTTTCGGCGGATCGGATTCGGCCATGGGGGCGATCCTAGAGCGGTGACGACTCAGGCGTTGCGAGCTGGCGTTGGCGAGACGAGTGTGGCAAGGAGGGCGAAGCAGGCGGATCTTGAGGATCCGCCGATGGAGCCCGACGATGCCACACGAAGTCGCAGCCCGCCAGATCGTTACGAATGAGGAGGAACCGCTCTAGGTTGCGGCGCGGCGTTGCGCAGGGGCGGCCGCCCCGCGTGCGCCGGCCGCCGTGCGTTCGTCACGCGAGCTCGGGGAAGATCTTTACCACCGTGGCCACGAGGTCCTTCACGTGGCTGATCGACTCGTCCATGAACTTGCGCTCCTCGGCGTCCATCTTGAACTCGACGATCTTCTCCATGCCCTTCGAGCCGAGAATGCACGGCACGCCGACGAAGTAGCCCTTGCCCTTCTGCCCGGGCGCCACGCCGAATTCGTTCTCGCAGTACGCGGCGCAGGGAAGGATCCGCTTCTTGTCCTTGATGATCGCTTCGGTCATCTGGATCGTGCCGCTCGCCGGCGCGTAGTAGGCGCTCGTGCCCATCAACTGCACGATCTCGCCTCCGCCGACCTTGGCGCGCTGCACGCAGCGATCGATCGTCTCCTTCGGAAGCAGTTGATCGATCGGAATTCCGTGCACGCTCGTCAATCGCGGCAGCGGCACCATGTCGTCGCCATGGCCGCCGAGCAGCAGCGCCTGGATGTCCTCGATGGAGCAGCCGAGCTCCATCGAAAGGAACGCGCGGAAGCGCGCCACGTCGAGGCAACCGGCCTGGCCGAGGATTCGATGCGTGGGGAATCCGCTCGACTTCCACGCGGTGTAGACCATCGCGTCGAGCGGATTGCTCACCACGATCATGACCGCTTCCGGCGAATGCTTGGACACCTGCTCGGCCACGCTGCGCACGATCTTGACGTTCGTCTGGATCAGATCGTCGCGGCTCATGCCGGGCTTGCGCGGCAGACCGGCGGTCACGATCACCACGTCGCTGTCGGCGGTGTCCTTGTAGTCCGCGGTTCCGGTCACGCGGCTGTCGAACTCCTCGATGGGACCGCATTGCGCAAGATCGAGCGCCTTGCCCTTCGCGACGCCCTCGCGTTCCGGAATGTCGAGCAGCACGATGTCGCCGAGCTCCTTGGCGGCGGCCCAGTGGGCGCAGGTGGCTCCGACGTTTCCGGCTCCGACGACGGTGATCTTGGCTCGACGCATGGCTTCCTTCGGGGATCGATGGGCGCGACGCGGGCGACGCGGGCGCCGCGTGGGGAAAGTCGGGCATGATACCGATCCATGCCCGTCACGGAAGCCGTTCCGGCACGCACGGTGCGTCGGCTGCTCTGCTCGCTCCAGGCGCCGTCGAGCTCGCGTGCGCGCAGCTCGCCGGCGACGGTGGCCGCGCTCGTGCGGAAGCTCGGCTACGTGCAGATCGATTCGATCAATGTGATCGATCGCGCGCACCATCTCATTCTCGGCGCGAGGCTCGAAGGATTCGAACCGCGGCACCTGGCTCATTCGCTCGAGCGCTCGCGGAAACTCTTCGAGCACTGGACGCACGACGCATGCGTGATTCCCACCGAGTGGTATCCGCATTGGCATCACCGCTTCCGGCGCTACGCGTCGAAGGATCGCACGAACGCATGGTGGCGCGAGCGCTTCGGCGGCAATCCCTCGCGGGTGATGAGGGGCGTGCTCGAACGAATTCGAAGCGACGGTGCGTTGCGGGCGCGGGATTTCCTTCCGCCCGGTCGCACGCGAAGCGAGCCCGGCGGCTGGTGGAACTGGCATCCGGAGAAGGCGGCGCTCGAGCATCTCTGGCGACGC
>VGXK01000304.1 GCA_016873355.1 Phycisphaerae bacterium
GCCCTTGCTCGCCGCGTGATTCAGCAGGATCGTGTCGTACTTGGAGCGATCGACCTGGAACGCGGTGAATCGGCGCTGGCCTTCGTACTTGCCCGGGCGCGGCTCGTTCTTGAAGCGCTCGACCGGATAGAAGTCGATGTCCCACTTGTCCTGGTTGCGGCCCCAACTGAAGGTTCCGCCGAGCTTGACGGGAAAGCCCGCGGCCTCGACCTTGTCCCACACTTCCATCTCGTTGAGGATCGACGAGATCACCGGAAGCTGGCTCTCGCCGATGTGGTCCCGAGGGAAGCGCTCCTTCTCCACCAGCACCACGCGAAGCGACGGGTCGTACTTGCGAAGCATCGTGGCGGCGGTCGAACCGGCAGGACCGCCGCCGATGATGGCCACGTCGAATTCGTTCGATCCGTTCGAGGATTGCGTCACCATGGGAGGGCCGAGTGTACGCATCGACCGCCGGAGCTCCGCACTTGAGCGACGATCGACGAGCGGCCGGGATGGCCCGCGAGCGAAGCCGTCACCGAGCGGTCGCGGCGGCCGGCTGGTGAAGTTGCGGCGCCGCCCAGAGCTGCCACGAATTCGGATCCTCTCCCATGCGGCGACCAAGGTCGCTCAGCGAGCGCATCGTCTCCTGCTTGAAGAGCCCCTCGACGGGCGGCCGCCAGTCGTCGGGAATCGCCACGAGTCGTACTTCCACATCGCCATCAAGCGCGGCGTTCACGAAGTCCGCCTGCGACGCGAGCAATTGCACCTGCGCGATCGTGCCGGAGCGCATCGACACGTCAAGCGCGGGACCGAGCACATCGGCCCAGCGGCGCTGCACGGTCTTGGGAATGTGCGCCAGCTGGTTGTTGATGATGATCCAGTAGCGCACCGACGGCAGCGGCTGATCCGGATGCACCTCGCGCCAGCGCCGGACGAATCCCTCGGGCGAGCGTGCATCGAGACGAAGCAGCACGTTCGCGGTGAGGCAGCCGTCGGCGTAGAGCCCCGGATCGATCATGATCGACGGGAACGCCACCGGGATCGCCGACGACGCGAACACGTAGTCGGTGATGCCCCTGGTGTCGCCGGCCGCGACCGCGAGCTCGGCCGCCTCGCCGACGTCCCACACCTGCTGGCAGCCCAGGTCGAGATCCGTCGCCGCCACGAGCAGCACCTTGCCCTCGCTCGACTCCTGCGCCAGCGTGCGAATGAATTCGGGCGACGCGGCGTCGTCGATCGTCTTGCGCAGGCCGTCGATCGTCACGAACGACGGATTCCACGGCATGATCGAAAGCATGCCGTGCGACTCGACCCAGTCGGCGCTGGGATTGCGATAGATCTCGTCGACGGTGAGGATCGCCTCGTCGGTGTTGATGAACGCAAACGGCGCGATGAGCGAACCCGTGCTGACGCCGGTGACGACATCGAAATCGGGGCGGCGCTTCGCGGTGTCGGCGCATTCGCCCCAGCCGCGCAGGAATCCGGAGCCGAAGGCGCCCCAGTCGCCGCCGCCGGAGATCGCCAGGATGTTGATCACCGGTCGATGGTTCGACGCGTCGCGCTCGATCCGTGCCATGAGCTTGGCGACCGCTTCCTTCGTGGTCTGCTTCGTCGCGGCCTTCTGCTCCGCCGCGCGGGCGCGGAACTGCTCGGCGTCGAGCGAGGGGCGCGGGGGCGCTCCGCACGCCGCGAGGAGGAGCAAGGGCGCCAAGGCCATCAGGTGGAACGAGCCGGTCGTTGCCGCAACGACGACCCGGTGGTGATGCGTTCGCCCGCTCATGGAACTCCTGTCGTGATCAGAAGGTGAAGCTCGCCCCGAGGAACGGTCCCTGGAGCACGCCGTCGAGTCCGAAGCCGTCCGTGCCGTTGTCCTGGTACTTGATTCCAAGCGCACGATACCCGGCGACGACTTGAAGCCATGAGAGAGGCGCCCATGCGACGCCGCCCTGCACGCACCACGAGTTGTTGGAGCTCTGGAATCCGCCGGCGTCGCCGCGACACCAGACGCGCCACTCCTTGCCAAGCGCAAGCGCGATTCGACCGCCGATGATCGCGTCGGCCCACTCGTAGTCTGCGTCGGTATTCACCACCGCCGGCAGGATGTTGAACTTGTCGGGCGTGAACGCGATCGTCTGCGCGTAGTCGAGGTCGTAGTAGCGCGCCCCGGCGAGAAGATCGAACTCGAGACCGAGTCCGGAGGCTGACGGCGCGATGAGCGGCCGGTCCAGCCCGCCGAAGATCGTCTGCTCGCTCGACGGGCGGCCGAGGTCCCAGGTGATCAGTCGATAGCCGCCGCCGAACTCGGCGATCTGAAGCGTCATCGTCGCCTCGACATAGTCGAGCTCGGGTCCGGGCTGAAGTGCCGCGAGCGCCGCGATCACCGCCGCCTGCACCCTCTGCTCGCGCTCGGAGAATCGCAGTTTCGCCTGGGCGACCTCATCCTCCACGCGGTCCTCCACCCGAGGGCGGATTCGCTCGTTGACGAGGCGGGAGAGGATCTCGCGCTGCACCGGAGTCAAGCGCGAGAGCGCGTCCTGCACATCCTGCGAGACGCGATTGATCTCGTTCCGAACTTCCTGCTTCGCCCGCTCCAGGTCGCCCTGGGCACGGAGCAGCGCCTGTGCGAATGGACCCGAGCCGAAGCTGGGATCGTGGGCTTCGATCGAACTCAGCAACTTGGGCACATCCGCGCTCGTCAGCAGCGGCTCGTCGATGTTCGCCGTGGTGCCGAGATGCAGATACTCGTAGTCGCCGAAGAAGAAGAGGCGGCGATATCGGCCTCCAGGTGAATCATCAGGGCAAACTCGAGATCCTGGACGAGGTCGCTGAACCCGACATCGAAACTCTGCGTGATGCCCTTGTTGGAGACCGTCGCGTCGATGCCCGCCGCCCAGAGGTAGGGCGTGACGGACACCCAGAACTCGCCCTGCGTCTCGGTGGGTGCCCCGGAGGCGGGCGCGGCGCCACCGACCGCCGGGGCGCTCGAGGTTGCCGATGTCGATGGCACCGGCGGGGCATTCGTGCCCGGCGGCGTCGAAGGATCGTCCAGTGCGAAGACCGAACGAACCGCTGCGGCAGCGACGAGCGGAGCGGCGCAGAGAATGAAGATTCTTCTCGATCGCATCGGAGTCTCCTTCGCGCCGGCGGCGCTGCCGGTCGACGAGCGCCTCGAATCGGCGCGAGTATGCTAACCACACTTCAACGAAAGGGATGTGCGCATGGTCACGCTGAATCGTCGTTGTCGCTGGTCTCGAGCGTGCATGCATCCGGTCGGGATGGTCCGGTGTACGGCCGCCGGCGCGACCGCCGCCATCGTTGCCGTCGCGGTGCTCGCCGCCGCACTTGGCGCGGCACCGGTCGCGCCGCAGTCGAGCGCCGCATCGAGCGCGCAGTCGCAGGGGCCGACTTCGCAGGTCGATCCGGGCTGGCCGCGCAGCTTCTCGAAGAACGGCACCACGCTCGTGCTCCATCAGCCGCAGGTGGACGCGTGGAAGGATCACGACCAGATCAAGTTCAGGTGCGTGGTCGAAGTG
>VGXK01000305.1 GCA_016873355.1 Phycisphaerae bacterium
CACGGCGCCGATCATGCTCGGCGGCGCGGCGCTGACGCGGCACTACGCGGAGAGCCACCTCCGGTCGCTCTACGAGGGCTCGCTCTACTACGGCAAGGACGCGTTCGAAGGGCTCGCCGTCTGCGAAGCGCTCGCGTCGGGCGAGCTTCCGCGCATCGACGCCGAGATCGACGCGCGGCTTCGCAAGCGCGCGGAGGTGGACGCGCGGGTCGGTCAGCGCCTCGATGCCGACGCTCGACGCGGCGCGGGCGACGGCGGCGTGGTCGTGGCGGAGGGTCCGGGCGGCGCGGGAGCCGGTGCGCCGCCGGCCCCGTCGATTCCTCCCGCACCGATTCCGCGGGCGCCCTTCCTCGGCGATCGAATCGTCGAGGACATCGAGCTGCGCGAGATCTATCCCTTCGTGAACACCACGGCGCTCTTCCGCGGCCAGTGGGGCTTCAAGCGCGGTGCGCTCGACGACGCCGAGTACGAGCGCCTCATCGACGACAAGGCTCGCGCGATCTTCACGCGGCTTCAGCGCTCCTGCCGCGACGAGAAGATCCTGCGCCCCGCGGTCGCCTACGGCTTCTTCGAGTGCCAGTCGCGCGGGAACGACCTGCTCGTCTACGACCCCGAGGATCCGACGCGCGTGCTCGAGACCTTCACCTTCCCGCGCCAGCAGGCGCGGGAGCGGCTCTGCATCAGCGACTTCTTCCGATCGGGCGACTCCGGGGTGCGCGATGTCGTGGCCTTCCACTGCGTCACGATGGGCGTCGAGGTGAGTCATCGCGCGCGCCAGCTCTTCGAGCGCAACGACTACACCGAGTACCTCTATCTGCACGGCATGGGCGTCGAGTGCGCCGAGGCGCTCGCCGAGCTCTGGCACAAGCGCATCCGCGCGGAACTCGGCATCGGCGGCGACGACGATCCGAAGGTGGAGCGGCTCTTCACGCAGCACTATCGCGGAAGCCGCTACAGCTTCGGCTATCCGGCCTGCCCGGACATGAGCGACCAGGAGAAGCTCTTCCGCCTGCTGCGGCCGGAGCGCATCGGGTGCACGCTCACGGAGAACTGGCAGATCGTGCCGGAGCAGTCGACGAGCGCGATCATCGTGCATCACCCGCGCGCGAAGTACTTCGCGGCGTGAGCTCGGCGCGCGGCGCCGATTCCGCCTCCGTCGCCTCCGGGTGCTCGTGCGCCACCGTGCGCACCGCGCCGCGTTCGCGCACCGATTGCAGCAGCACGACCGCCGCGAGAATGAGCGGACCGGCGACGAGCAGTCGCGTGGAGGGCCACTCGTCGAGGAAGAGCCAGCCGAGCAGCACGGCCACGAGCGGATTCACGTACGCGTAGGTCGCCACGCGCGCCGCGCTCGTGTTCCGCAGCAGCCAGACGTACGCGCTGTACGCGAGCATGCTGCCGGCGACCGCGAGGTAGGCCACCGCGATCCATCCGCTCCACGGCACGGCGCTCCACGAGAACGGCGTCCACGGCGCCAGCGCCGCCGACGCGAGCAGCATGAGCGCACCGCCCGCGATCATCTGCATCGACGCGCCGACGAGCAGCGCCGGAGGCCCCGGCGTGCGCCGGCCCAGAATCGAGCCGAGCGCCCAGCAGAGCGTGCTCCCGGTGACGATCGCGATGCCGACGCTCTCCTCGAACGAGGGCTTCGCGCTCCCGGGACCGACGCCCGCGAGCAGCGCCACGCCGAGCGCGCCGATGGCGAGTCCCGCGATCACGCGGATCGGCGGCGCACCCTGCCGTCGCTGGATGCGATCGAAGAGCACGAGCCACACCGGCGTGAACGCCACGACGATCGCGGCCGTGCCGCTCGAGATCGAGCGCAGACTCCACGCCAGCAACCCGTTCGCGCCGAGCAGCATCAATCCGCCGGTGAGCGCCGCGGCGCCCCAGAATCGCGCGTTCGTGAGCCACTCGGCGCGCACGCGGCCCGTCGCCGCCTGGAGCGCCAGCAACGCGGCGCCCGCGAGCGTGAAGCGGATTCCGCCGAGCAGGATCGGTGGAATCGTCTGCACCGCCACCTTCATGCCGAAGTAGGTCGATCCCCAGATGAGATAGACCGCCGCGAAGGCGACGAGCAGTCGGATCGATGGAGCGCGGATCGACATCGCGGAGCGTCGAGCAGGAGGGAGAGGCGTCGCGGAAAGCGAACGACGCCGGACGAAGGCGTCCGGCGTCGGATCATGTTCGACCTGGGGACGACTCGGCGTTCAGTTTCGGCGGCGGCGCTTCGCGATCAGACCGACGAGCAGGAGCGCGGCCGGCGGCGCCGGCACGTATTCCACGATGAAGATGCCGTTGAACCACACCGTGTCGCCGGCGCTGAGACGGAAATTGAGCTCCACCGAGATGAGATCCTGGACGACGAACGGCCCGTCCTTGCTCGTGCCGGGCAGTCCGTCGGCATCGGGGCCGATCTCCGTGGTGCCTCCCACTTCGGTCACGAGCGCCTGGAACGGCGAGTCGAAGAGCGTGAGCCAGGTGACGTCGTCGATCGTGGCGTCGAAGATCGGAAGAGTGCCGACGCTGCTCACCGCCGCGAAGCCGTCCTCGCTCTCGTCGACGAGCGATCCGGAGATCATGCCGCCGATCTTCGTGCCGCCGCTGAACGGCGCCACCGGCAGCGAGAGCACGATGTGGAAGTCCTGATCGGTCTCGGTCGTGTTCGTGAATCCCAGGTCGAAGCCGAGAATCGGATCGGGGTCGACCAGGAGTTGATACATCATCGAGCCGCCCGGCGCCTCGTAGCTGTCGTTGTAGGCCCAGTACGGACCGCCCGCGGACACGCCCCAGGAATCGGTCCAGGTACAGAGATTGCCGCCGATCGACATCGAGAATCTCATCTCGGGTGCGGTGGCGCTGTCCGCAAGCACCGCTCCGCCGACCGCGAACGACACCAGACCTGCCACGATGGTTGGAGAGCTGTTGAACTTCATGTTTCGTCATCCACCGTCGGCGGCACCGAAGTGCCGTCGACGCACTGAGGGACCAAGGCCTGTCGCGCGGTAAGGTATCGAAAGACGATCGCCCTCACCAGCACCCACTCCAAAGCGGACCACTTGTCCACGAATCTTCACGAACGGGCGACCCCGTCGGCGAACCGCCGGGTTCGTGACTCGACGAACGGGGCGCGTCACCTTATTGGACAACGAGTCGATTTCGGTTCCACCGCATTGAGCGGATTCCTCGATGCACGGCGTCCAGTCGCATGATGATGCCATCATCCTTCTCACGGCAGAACCGGGCCTTCGTCACACGATGACCAGCATTCAGAACCAATCCGCCGCTCCCTCCGCCGCCGGACACGATCCGGAATCCCTGACGATCTCCGGCTACGAGATCGAGCCTCGCTACGGCCCCGGCGCCACGCCCACCACGGATCCGGGCGACTCCGCGCAGGTCCACGCGAGGATCGGCGAGCCCGGCATCTTCCCGTTCACGCGCGGCATCCATCGCGCGATGTATCGCGATCGACTCTGGACCATGCGGCAGTTCGCCGGCTTCGGAA
>VGXK01000306.1 GCA_016873355.1 Phycisphaerae bacterium
TATTTCGCGAACAACGACGGTCCCGGCGCCAACGGCGTTGTCGTCAACAACATCATCATCTCGGACTTCGCGAACGGCGGAAACTTCGGCCCGACCGTGGTCGACACCTACGACGACATCCGGGTCTTCGGCGGCAGTTGAGCCATCGAGCGAACTTCGGCGCGGCAGAGCCAACGGCGCGCCGAATGGACGATGCGGAGTCGCGCCCTTACGCGAGGAGGAACCGCTCTAGATCGAGAAAGGCCCGCGGTCGATCGACCGCGGGCCTTCGTGTTTCGTGCGATCGAACGCTTCGCCGACGAAGCGCGCCGCGCACCGACCAGAGTGGTCGAGTTCAGTTCGCCGGGGGCGTGGCCGGCTTGTCGCTCGGCGGCGGCGCGGGCTTGTCACCAGCCGGGGGCGGCGCCTTCTTGCCGCGAGCGGGCGGCGCCTTGTCGCCAATCGGGCTGCCGCTTCCGCTTCCGCTTCCGGGAGGCGTGCCCTTCCCCTCGCCGTCTTCGGCGGCGCGACGGCGCTCACCGTCCCGCCGCGCCGGACGCTCGCCCGGCTTTTCGGCCATGAGCGCCTTCATCGCGTCGCGATGAGCGGCGAGCTGCTCGGTCGTGAGCAGCTGGTTGACCTGCTTGCGAACCGCTTCGAACTTCGGGCGGCTGCTGTTGAGCTGGGAGACCTGCTCAATCAACGCCGGATCCGGCTTCGCGCCGGACTTGCGAGCCTCCTGAATCTGCGTCTGCAGCGTGCGCAGGTTCTCGCCGTTCCGGGTCTGCCACCGTTCGACGTCCTTCTTGTGATTCTCCTTGATCGATTCGAGCCTCGTCACCTGATCGGGGCTGAGCGATCCCTTGATCTGCTCGAGCGCCTGCATGAAGAGGCGATCCTCGTTGGGGGCGGGGCCGGCCATGCCGCCCTTGCCCGCGCCGCCGCCGCCGCGGAACTCGCGATCACCGTCGCGAGCGCGATCGGGAACGCGCGGACCGCTGAGACCGCCGCCGTCCTTGCCGGCGCCGTCCTTGCCGGCGGCGCCGCCTCCCGGTCGCGTGGGCGGAGGCGTGGGAGTGCCCGAGCCCGTGCCCGTGCCCGTGCCGTCGAGGGCAAGAGCAGCCGCCGCCGGCACCAGGGCCGCGGTCAGAGCGAGCGAAGCAAGTCGAAATCGAGTCATCCGATTCATCTCCTTTGGTGCCGCGGGCCTCGCGGCAGTGGGTGGAACGAGGGGGAGCCTAAGGCATTGCCGATCGTGCACCTCCGCCGATCCGGCTCATCTCTCATCGGTCGTTACGAGCCTGCGACCCAGTTGCATCCCCGGCATCGCTGCATGGACCCCCTACCATGCCGCCCATGCCGCTCTCGCTCGAGGATGTTCACGCAGCGCTCTCAACGGTCCAGGATCCGGATCTCAAGCAGGACCTCGTATCGCTTCGCATGATCCGTGCGGTCGAGTCGGACTTGGCCGGCGTTCGCGTGACGGTGGAGCTGACCACTCCCGCTTGCCCCATGAAGGAGCGGATCCAGTCCGATATCGAGGCGGCGATCCGAGCGAAGGCGGCCGAGCTGGGAGAAGGGCCGCCGGCAACGATCGTGGTCAACTTCACGGCGGATGTGCGGCGCGGAGCGGGGCGGGTCGCGGGCGGCGGCGACGGCTCCGCCGCGGGCAGTTCCAATCCCCTGCCGACCGTGCGGCAGATCGTGGCCGTCGGCGCCGGAAAGGGCGGAGTCGGCAAGAGCACGGTGAGCGTGAATCTCGCGGTCGGCCTTGCGCGCACCGGCGCCAGGGTCGGACTGCTCGACGCCGACATCTACGGCCCGAGTCTTCCCACCATGCTCGGACTGGAGCAGATTCCCGCGGCGGCCAAGGGCAACACGCTCATGCCGTTCGAGGTGCACGGCATCAAGTCGATGACGATCGGAAAGCTGGTCGACGCGGACAAGGCGCTCATCTGGCGCGGACCGATGGCGCATCGCGCGTTCCAGCAGTTGGCGACGCAGACGGAGTGGGGAGAACTCGACTATCTCGTGATCGATCTTCCGCCCGGCACCGGCGACGTGGCGCTCACCATGTCGCAGCTGCTGCCTCTGTCCGGCGCCGTCGTGGTGTGCACGCCGCAGCGCGTGGCGCTCGACGACGCGCGCCGCGCGGTGCGCATGTTCGAGCAGCTCGGCATTCCCGTGCTCGGCGTCGTCGAGAACATGAGCTCGTTCGTCGCCGACGACGGCCGCGAGTTCGACCTCTTCGGCAAGGGCGGCGCCGAAACGATGGCGGGCACCATGGGGCTTCCGTTCCTCGGTTCGATCCCGATTCACCCGGAACTGCGGATCCACTCCGACGACGGCACGCCGCTCCTGAACTTCCGCGCGGGATCGGCGCTGGCCAGGTCGCTCGAGCATGTCTGCGGCGAAACGGCGCGGCAGCTTTCGATCGCGGCCGCGTCGGCGGCTCTGAAGCAGCCCACGCTCACCGTGCGGTAGCGCTCGACTGCTTGAACTCGCTCTTGAGCGTGTGCAATCCGGCGACGAGCGCCTTGATGTGCGAATCCTCGTGCGCGGCGGAGATCTGCACGCGAAGCCGCGCATGACCCTCCGGCACGACCGGGTAGCCGAAGCCGATCACGAAGACGCCGAGCTCGAGCAGTCGCTTGCTCATCGCGATCGCCTTGGCGGTGTCGTGCACGATGATCGGGCAGATCGCGGTGGGACTCTCGAGCACCTCGAAGCCGACGCTCTTGATTCCCGCCCGCGCCGCGTCCACGTTGCGGCGCAGCTTGGCCACGCGCTGCGGCTCTCGCTCGAGAATCTCGATCGCCTTGCCGGCGCTCATGGCCACCGAGCACGGCAGCGCGTTCGAGAAGAGCGTAGGTCGCCCGCGCTGGATCAGCAATTCGATCATCGACCTGGTGCCGCTCACGTAGCCGCCGGCGGCGCCGCCGAGCGCCTTGCCGAGCGTGCCGGTGATGCAATCGATCGCGCTGCCCGGCATGTTCCAGTGCTCGTGCGTGCCGCGACCGGTGGCGCCCATCACGCCGGTGCCGTGGCTGTCGTCGACCACCAGCAGCGCGCCGTACCGATCGCAGAGCTCGCGCATCCTGGGCAGATCCGCGATGTCGCCTTCCATGCTGAAGACGCCGTCGGTGACCACCCAGATGGTGCCCTTGACCTCGGGATTCGCGCGAGCTTCCTCGAGCTTCGCGCGGAGCGACTCGAGATCGTTGTGCTTGTAGACGCCTCGCAGCAGGCCCTTCTTGATCGAGCCGGCGAGTCGAACGCCGTCGATGATCGACGCGTGATTGAGCTCGTCCGACAGAATGAGATCGCCCGCGTCGCAGAGCGTGGGGAAGAGCGCCTCGTTCGCGTTCCAGCAGCTCGTGAAGGAGTAGGCCGCCTCATGGCCGTAGAAGTCGGCGATGCGGCGCTCGAGCTTCTCGTGCACGTCGAAGGTGCCGCAGATGAAGCGCACGCTCGCGGTGCCGGCGCCGTAGCGGCGGATGCCTTCGATTCCCGCC